>CANQKU010000191.1 GCA_947624535.1 uncultured Bacilli bacterium | reverse complement strand
TGGTGCTTTAAAACAATTATCGATTGGTGTTGCATCAGGAAAAGGAAAAAGATATATCCACTGTATTGGAAAAGAAAATGCCTCATACGAAGAAATGTTTCAAGTAGACCAAATCAAATTTTTAGAGTCAATGGCTGATGCTGCATCTTCAGTTGTAGATTATTTTAAAGATAATATTGCCTACATTAATGTAATGTGCAATATGTCAGTAGATTGTGACTGTTGTAATGTCGCAGAAGATCCTTGTATGCAAGATATTGGTATTTTAGCATCAACTGATCCTGTTGCTATCGATCAAGCTTGTATTGACTTAGTAAAAAATTCAAACGATCCAGGACGTGATCATTTACTAGAGCGAATTAATTCAAGACATGGTACTCATACAATTGATGCAGCTTATGAATTAGGAATTGGTAACAAAGACTATGAATTAATAGATATCGATAATTAAAGAGTTTAGGCTCTTTTTTTTATTTTTTTTCATATATATAAAATAGGTGATAAACTATGAAGAAAAATACCTCAATTATTATTGTTACTTATAACAATTTAAACTACACAAAAGAATGTATAGAAAGTATCTATAAATATACAGAAAAAGATAGTTATGAAATTATTGTTGTTGATAATCATTCTACAGATGAAACAAGAAAATGGCTGAAAGATCAAAAAAATTTAAAAGTTATTTTTAATGAAGAAAATTTGGGATTTCCTAAAGCCTGTAATCAAGCTATAGAAATTGCTGAAAAAGATAATGATATCTTACTTTTAAACAATGATACAATAGTAACTACAAACTGGCTAAAAAATTTAAAAATTTGTTTATATAGTGATGATAAAATAGGTGCGACTGGTGCTGTGTGTAATCATAATGAAAATGAACAAGGATGCAATATTATTTACGATAACTTTCAAAAGATGCAGGATTTAGCAAAAGAAAATAATCAATCTAATCCTAGTAAATGGGAAGAAAAAACGTTTTTAATTGGGTTTTGTTTATTAATAAAACGTGAAGTAATGCAAAAGATTAAGTATCTAGATGAAGAATATAGTCCAGGCTATGTAGAAGATAATGACTTATCATTAAAAATTTTAGAGGCAGGTTATAAACTCATGCTTTGTCATGACTGTTTTATTCATCACTATTTAGGTACAGAATTTCGTAAAGATATTCATAAACTATATCAAATATTAGATAAAAACAGACTATATTTCTATAAAAAGTGGGGATTTTCTGCATTTTGTTTTGATGATATAAAACAAGGTACTCTAAAAGTATTAGGAAGTCCTAAAAAAATTTTAGAATTTGACTGTGGAATAGGTGCAACTATTTTAAAGTTAAAATATCAAGATTCGAATAGAATAATTCATGGTATTGAAAAAGATATTTCTAAAGTAAAAATTGCCAAACATTTCACTAAGATTTATTCTACGTTAGATGAAGTAAAAGACTTTGACTATGACTGTATTTTAATTGGTAACTTATTAGAAAATGTTTACAATCCAAGATATTTTTTAAAACAAATTAAGAAATATTTAAAAGATGGAGCTTCAATTATAGGTGAAATAGAAAATGCTGCAAGTTTTAAAAATATTATGGGTTTAGTAAAAGATCATTGGTACAAAAACCAAAACTCTAGAATTTATCGTTATACTTTTACCGATTTACAGGAATTATTAGAAGAAGAGGGCTATAAAATAGAATTTGTTTTTTCTTGGTATGATAGATATAGAGAAGAAGATAAGAAAATTATAGAAAAGTTAAAGCAAATTCAAGATAAAAATTATGATGTTGTCTCTTATACAGTTCGTTTTCATCTAAATGATCATAAAGTAGAAGAAAACTAAAGCGTATTCTTTTGTAAAATTTTGTATATAAATGTGTTCTACCACGTAAGTAAATAGAAAAATAGGTTATAATAAAGATATGAAAGTGGTGAACAACAATGAATGAAGAAAAAGAGTTAATCATGAAAAATGGACAAGGTTTTATCGCGGCCCTAGATCAAAGTGGTGGTAGTAGTGCTAAAACTTTAGCTTTATATGGAGTAAATAATGATAGGTATCAAAATGATGCAGAAATGTTTGACTTAATCCATGAAATGAGAATGAGAGTGATGACTAATCAAGTATTTACGAGTGATTTAATTATAGGCGTGATTTTATTTTTAGATACGATGAACCGAAAAAAAGATGGTCAACTTATTCCAACTTATTTATGGGAAAAGAAACATATGATTTCATTTTTAAAAATTGATCAAGGACTTTTAGAAAGAAAAGAGGGAGTATGCTTGATGAAGCCTATCTTACAATTAATCCCTACACTTGAAAAAGCCAAAGCCTGTGGAATATTTGGGACAAAAATGCGTTCTGTAATTTATGAAGCTAATTATGAAGGTATTAAAAGAGTAGTAGAACAACAATTTATTTTAGCCAAAACGATCTATGAAAATGGCCTAGTTCCTATCATAGAGCCAGAAGTAGATATTCATGCTAAAGATAAAGAAAAATGTGAAGAAATTCTAAAAAAAGAAATAATTAATCAGTTAACTAATCTTCCAAGTAATATGAAAATAATTCTTAAACTTACTATACCAACTATCCCAAATTTTTATGAAGAATTAGGAAATAATGAGAAAATATTAAGAATTTTGGCACTTTCAGGAGGATACTCTAGAGAAGAAGCCTGTAAAAAATTAGCCCAAAATAAGAATATGACTGCAAGTTTTTCTAGAGCGTTATTAGAGGGTTTAAAATATGATGATACGGAAGAAGTTTTTAGCAAAAAATTAAAAAAGTCTATTGACCAAATTTATGCCTCATCTCACACAGAATAGTAGTTTTATTTCTAATTAAAATATGCTATAATCAAGATGCAAGGAAAGTGATATCATGAATAATGAAGAGATAACAAGACTAAGTAAAATGAACAATGATATTGGCAATATAAATCGTGGTGACGGAGAAAATTTTAATATTAAAGAAAAAAGAATAAGTATTTTACAAAATTATGGAGAAAATTTTAACGATAAAGACTATATTACCAATCCCGCTATTGGTAGGGATGCTCAAATTAAAGAAATGATTTTAATTTTATTAACTCCAGACAAATCAGTTATTCTAACAGGACCTCCTGGTGTTGGTAAAACTGCTGCGGTTGAAGGACTTGCTTATCGAATCCAAAGAAATTTAGTACCAGACGTATTAAAAGAATACCAAGTCATTAAGGTAAATACTTCTGCTTTACTAGGTGTAGATCCAGTAACAGGAGAGGCTAAAATCCAAACCTTAATTGATGAGTTGATGAATTATTCTCATTTGATTTTATTTATTGATGAAATTCATACTTTAATGGGTAGTAAAGGCGAAGCCTTAGATTTTGCTAATATGTTTAAACCAGCCTTAGACCGTGGTGATATTAAAGTAATTGGTGCGACAACAACGGAAGAATATGAACGATATATACTTAGAGATAAAGCTTTTGTTAGACGTTTCCAAAATGTTGAAATTCATGAACCAACAAGGGATGAAAATATTTCTATCTTAGTTGGAACTATTCCTAAAATGGAAAAAAGAACAGGTACAAAGTTGTTATATTCTCACTTTGTTCAACAACAAATTATGGAATTTATTACGGATATTACTAGTGAATATAAAAGAATATATGAAATAGGATCAAGATATCCAGATATTTCTTTAACCCTAGTTCAAGAAGCATTCTCTAATGCCTTATTTGAAAATAGAAAAGAAGTAAATATCCTTGACTTTAAAAAAGCCATAGTAAATTCTAAAAATATTTATCCAGACGTAATTAAAAAAGAAATGCCTAAATTTGATGAAATATTTAAAGATGAATTAGCTGAAATTACCCCAACTCAACCTAAATATGAAAGACTTGACTAATAGAATTTAGAAAGTTGCTAACACAATTTTCTAATTTTTTTGTTTATAAGGAATTTTCTCTTTACAAATAATATTTGTAGAAAAATTTAAAACAAACTATTGACTGAAACTAATGTTTGATTTATAATGTAGCTAACAGGAGGTTATCGATGATAATATTACATATAAGATTAAACAATATTCGACTGAAGAATTATGAATAATCATCAAAATAAATTGACTATGAATGCCAATATAAGCATAATATATTAAAGAATAAATGTAATGAACAAATAAGATAAAAATAAATAATAAGTACGGTAGCGACTATCGAAAATTGGTCTTTGGAGGGTAGAAATACTCAGTGAAGAAGAAAATCTAAATCTCGCGATTTGGAAATGATTTATTTATAAATTATTTTGTTCTATAATAATAGTAGAATGACATTTATCATGTAAAAATAAAAATTTGGAGGATTAAAAATGTGTGGTATTGTTGGATATATTGGTAAAAAAGATGCGAAAGAAATTTTAATTAAAGGATTAAAAAAACTAGAATATAGAGGATATGATTCAGCTGGAATAGCATTTTTTAAAAATCAAAAAGTAGAAATGATTAAAAGTGTAGGTAAAATTTCTAAGTTGGAAGATAAATTACAAAAGGGAGATTTTTCTAATTACAACATAGGAATTGCTCATACTAGATGGGCAACTCATGGAAAAGTAACACTAGAAAATGCTCATCCTCATCAAGTAGGAGAAATTACTTTAGTTCATAATGGAATTATTGAAAATATAGAAAGTTTAAAAAATGACTTAGAAAAAGAAAGAGCAACGTTTTATTCACAAACTGATACGGAAATAGTTGCGTATCTTTTGAACAAGTATTTAGAACCTGACTTTTTAAAAACAATTCAAAAAGTTACTAAATTATTAAAAGGATCTTATGCTTTAGGAATTATTGTAAAAAGTGAAGATAGCACATTATATGTAGTAAAAAAAGATTCTCCTGTAGTGATTGGATTAGGTGAAGATGAAAACTTTTTTGCTAGTGATATTAGTGCTATACATGAATATACCAACGACTTTATGTTTTTAGATGAAGAGGAAATCGCTAAAATTACTAAAGATAGTGTAGAAGTATATAACAAAAATTTAGAAATGATTTCTAAAAAAGTTCAAACTATTCAGTTAGAACAAGAAAGTTTAGGAAAACAAGGCTTTCCACATTATATGCTAAAAGAAATTTATGAACAACCAATAGTTTTAGAAAAAACGTTAAATAAATATATGGATAAATTTAGCGAATTACCTGACTTAACAACTTATCAAGAAATTCATATTGTAGCATGTGGATCTGCCATGTATGTTGGAATGATTGGTAAATATTTATTTGAAGAAAATGCTTCATTAAAAACGATAGTAACAGTTGCTAGTGAATATCGCTATGAAAAAACAATCTATAATAATGAAACACTAGTCATTTTAGTTTCTCAATCTGGTGAGACAGCAGATACAATCGCAGCCTTAAGAAAAGCCAAAGAAAATGGTCAAACTACTTTAGCTATTGTCAATGTTAAATCGTCAACTATTGCAAAAGAAGCAGATCAAGTTTTATTTATTGAAGCAGGTGAAGAAGTTGCTGTTGCTACAACCAAAGCTTATACCTTACAAGTTGCTATGTTTGCATTACTTAGTTTAAAATTAGCTTATGATAAAAAATTAATTATGGATATAGATAGTTATTTAAAAGATTTTAAAGAAATTCCTAATTTGTTAAAAAAGGTAATTGAACAAGAAGATGATATTAAAACATTGGCTATAGAACTTGCTAAGTCAAAAGATATTTTCTTTATTGGACGCAAAATAGATTATGCTATTTGTTTAGAAGGAAGTTTGAAATTAAAAGAAATCTCTTATATTCATAGTGAAGCTTATCAAGCAGGTGAGTTAAAACATGGAACAATTTCTTTGATTGAGAAAGATACACCAGTTATTGCCATTATTACGGATCGTGAAATTGCTCCTAAGAGTATATCTAATGTAGAAGAAGTAGAATCACGTGGTGCGAAAAGTATAATGATTACAACAGAAAAACTAAAAGAATTAGTTGATGCTTCATTGGTAGTTCCATCAGTATGCCAATTCTTACAACCGTTATTAGTAGTTCCTATTTTACAGTTATTGGCATATCATGTAGCAGTTTTAAAAAATTGTGATATTGATAAACCTAGAAATTTAGCAAAATCAGTAACAGTAGAGTAAAAAAATGTATAAAAAAGAAAAAAACTTCTCATGATATAAGTGAGGAGGAAAAAAATGAAAAAATTACTAACAATTTGCTTTGGTCTTCTTTTATTAGTAGGATGCGCTGATACTACCAATACTCCAAGTAAAAAGGTTGAAGATTTTTTAGGAAAGTATCAAAAGTTAGATGATGATGTGTTAACACAATTAGATGTTACCATGGACAATGACTCAGAAATGGATGATGACCAAAAGAAAGAATACAAGTCATTAATGGAAAAGCAATATCAAAATCTATCTTACAAAATTACTGATGAAAAAATAGAAGATGATACCGCAACAGTAGATGCAGAAATAGAAGTGTATGACTATCAAACATCGATTACTAAATCTGATGAATATTTTAATGAACACAAAGATGAATTTGTAACAGATGATGATGAAGCAGGAACAAAAAAATATACTGATTATAAAATAAAACAGTTAAAAGATGTTACCGATAAGATTACACATACTATTACTTTTAATCTAACAAAAGAAGATGGAGAATGGAAATTACAAGATATTACTGATACCGATAGACAAAAACTACATGGTCTATATTAGAAAGAGGCTAGAAATAGTCTTTTTATTTTGCTAATATTTGGAAATAATTGGTAGGTAAAACTTTCAAAAAAGTTTCTCAAAGTGTAAGATAAAAATTGCTTATTTTATTTATATAGAATTTTCTCATTATAAATAATATTATAGAAAAAATTAAAAGAAACTATTGACTGGAACTAACGTTTGAAATATAATGGAGTTGATAAATGCCTTCTCAATGATAATTAATAAAGCATATAAGTTTAGGATTTTATTCAACTGAAGAACAAAAAAATATTAATTAATAAGTGTATTGGTAGTAGTCGTTTTGCTTATAATTATTATTTAAATTATAAAAATAAACTAAGTTTATCTTTAAATGATATGAAGGAAAGATAAAGGATATAATAAGGCTTTATCTAGAAGTATGAGAGAAAGTAAAAATAGAGAAAAAATAATAAAAAAGCTTAAAAGAAATTATGAAAAATTAATTAAGGAGTAGTAGTATATGAAAATGTATAATGAAATAAAAGGTTTTAAAAAAAATTTTGTTTATGATCAATACACAAGAATTGTAGAAGATTTTAAGGATTATGAAAAAATTACTAAAGTTAAAATGCTTGATGCAATATATAAAATTTATGATAATCCAGGTAATATAGTTGATATTTGTACAACTAGAGAATTAAAATATTTAGAAATGTTATTAGATGGAAAGGTACAAAAAAATAGTAATACATTATTCAATGAATTTAATGTAGTTGATAAATATGACTGGGAAAAAAGAACTTTACAAAATAAATTTTTACTAGATTTTGAAATAAATATTCCAGAAGAAATAGTTGATAAAGTAAAGCAGGCATTAAAATGTGTAAATTGGAAAGAAAAAAAGAAAATAGATGATTTAAATGAAATATTAGTAAGCTATTGTAAAATTCAAGGTACGGCATTAGTACCTACAGTATGTCAGTTTGCCTCATGTATAACAGGAATTCCTCTAGAAGATATAGGAAATCATATGTTAAATAATAAGTTATTTAATTATTATGTATTTATTGTAATGAAAAATATAGATGGCATGGATAAAAAAATCCCAGTAGCAATTTTTGAAGATTACATCGAAATAGCAAATGAGTTAGGAGAACAAAGAAAAAAACAGGGTTTAGCAGGTACTAAACAAATAGATATTAAAATGTTTAAAACTCTATTTTATAATGACTTTGATATCAATAATCCAAAAATTAAAAAGTTTTTAGAGGAGATTAAAAGATTACCATTCTTTTGGTATTCAGCTATAGAAAAAATAAAAGAATATGCCATGCTTAATATAGATAGAAAAACTTTGAAAGAATCGATTAAAAATGTTCCTATGTTGCAATCTATTGACTTAACTGACTTTTTTAAAACTTTAGATGAAGCGATGGATGAAATGCCATCTGGAGCTTTAAATGGATATACCCCAAATGAAGCTAAAGCTATTCAAGAAAAAAATATAAAATCCAAAATTAATAAAGCTAAAAAATACGTTAGACAACAAAATGCATGTTTATCTAAAAAAGATTCAAATTTATTTTACGAAATATATTTTGGCTTATTAGATTTTACTAATAAAATGTATAAAATAAAGCCTAAGTTAAAAATTTATAATCATATAGGACTTGATCCATACGAATTACAAGATATAGTAGTTAAATATTGGGAAAATAAAGATAAAATAACAGAAAAATTTTGTTTAACTAATCCATATAAATTTAATGAGGAAGAATTAAGTATAACAATGGGCTTTAAAAAAGGAATTAGAAATGTATTTATCATTGCTAAATATGAACTGGAATATACAGCTTTTATGGATGAAGATAAATTATATATGGTGAAGGGTTTAAATTGTAATATCGATGAAGTCATTCCATATGACGAATTACCATATATAGTTATGAGCACAATAATTCCATTTAAAAATAATTTAGTATATGATGGGTTGATATTTCAAATTCCTATTGTGATGGGTGATGAGTTTGAAAAGCTAGTTGAAAAAGAATATGACTCAAAGATGAAATATTATCATTTATAATAAATCATTTTGTTTTAAGACCTGAAGAATTTTAATATTTATTACTCAGCAAAAATAATTAAAAATAAAATAATAAAAATAGTCATATAATTTTTTAGGTGATAAACTTGAAAAAATATATGATTTTTTTATTAATAATTTTATTTACACCAATATCTGTGTTAGCTAAAATGGATACTTCAAAATCTAGCATTGTAATGGATATAGATAGTGGTAGAATACTTTATCAAAATAATATCCATGAAAAAAGATTAATCGCATCCATTACCAAAATTATGACTGCAGTTGTTGCTATAGAAAATGCAAATTTAAATACAAAATACACAGCTAAAGATGAAATATTAAAAATGTATGGTACTAGTATTTACTTAGAATATAAAGAAAAAATGACTCTAGAAAATCTATTATATGGCTTAATGCTTAGAAGTGGTAATGATGCTGCTGTTGTAATTGCTAATAATGTATGTAAAAATGAGACTCAATTTGTAAAATTAATGAATAAAAAGGCTAAAGAAATAGGAATGAATGATACTACATTTTCTAATAGTCATGGTCTAGATGAAAAAACTAAAAACTATTCAACTGCTTATGATATGGCACTACTTTCTAGATATGCTTATATTAATCATGAAATATATAGAAAAATTGTTAAAACAAAGAAATATGAAACAACTACTAAAAATAAAAGTTATCTCTGGTACAATAGAAATAAATTACTATCAACTTATGAATATTGTACAGGTGGCAAAAATGGCTATACTCCAAGTGCAGGAAGAACCTTAGTAACTACTGCAGAAAAAAATAATCTACGATTAACTGTTGTAACTTTAAACGATTCTAATGAATATGAAACCCATAAAAATTTATATGAATATATATATTCTAAATATCAAAATTATAAAATTATTGATAAAGATAACTTTTACCTTGATAAAAACTTCTTTAAAGATACAGTCTATTTAAAAAAATCTTTTTCTTATCCATTAAGAGAAGATGAATTAGAAAAAATAAAAACTGTTTTAAAGATTACTAAGATGAATAACTATAAGGATAATGATAAAGTAGGTAGAATTGATATATTTTTATCTAATAAAAAAATTGGGAAAATAAACATTTATGTAAAAAAAGATAGCTAATCTATCTTTTTTCTATAATAGCGCCTGTTGGACAAGACTCTATTGCTTCTTTAACATTTTCTTCTTCATCTTCAGGAACTGTATCAACGATTGTCTCAGAAATTCCTTCATCATTTAATTCAAACACTTGACTACTTATAGCGGCACAAGCACCACAGCCAATACATAAATCATCTTGCACTTCTACTTTCATATTTTACCTTCCTTTCTTTTTTTATTATAACTAAAAAAACTATTTACGTAAAGTAGAAAACACATTTCATAAAATTATTAAGTATTTTTGTATTATATGTTATTCTAGTAATAAGAAGGTGAATTAGTATGAGAAGTAGAATGGATCGTTACAATAATGTTACAAATTCTAATCAAGAAATTTCTAGTAGAGAAAGAAGAAATAGTGAACTATATCATAATATTGGAACTAATACAAAGTATACTAATTTCACAGATGTAAGTAATACTAATGTAATTTCTTTAGATGATGCCAAAAAAAATTACCGAAGAAGAGAGGGTTATCAAACAATTAAAGAATATGGTACAATTACCAAAAATCCTCGTGTAAAAAAAGAATTAGATGACTTTAATTATTTATATCAAGACCATGAAAATAGAGTATATGACATTAATAGTGTTATGAAAAAAGCCAAAGAAAATAGAACTGAAAGAGATGCTTTGGAAGATAAAAGAAAATTAAAAAATACTAATTATAATATTTTAGCTAATTTAAATCCAGAAGAATTGGAGAAATATAGAAAAGAAAGAGCTAAAAAGAATAAACCTGATGAAAAAGAGTTAAGAAATTTAATAGATACGATTACTTCTAAAACGTTAGCTGGAGAAATATCTAAAGAAACTGGTGTAGATTTACTTAGTGACTTAATGGCTACTAGTGTTCAAGATAAGATTACTAAAGATGAAGATATTGACTTATCTAAAGAAATTTTAGATAAAGAATCGATGAATAAAATAGAACAAGCTAAAGAAAATATAGATAAAAATACTTCTAATAGTATTGAACTAAAAGATATGGATCAATCTTTTTATACTAAGTCCATGGATTTATCAGATAAAGATTTTGATTTTTCAGATGACGTTGAAGGTAAAAAAATTCCATTTATATTAAAGTTTATACTAATTATTATTTTAATCGCAGTAATTGCTGTTAGTGCATATTTTGTTTATAAAAAATTTTAAACTGCATTTTGCAGTTTTTTTCTTTTGTGAATAAAAATTTTCTTGACAAAAGCCCTGGGGGGGGG
>CANQKU010000190.1 GCA_947624535.1 uncultured Bacilli bacterium | reverse complement strand
CCTATTAGTAAGCCATCTGATACTATTTCAGGTGATTTGGCAAAACTTTGTGCTTCCTCCATAATAGTATTTATATCTATTGCATGGGCATTTTTGACATTTCCTTGATTATCAAAATTAACTACTATTAAACCTTTATTATTTATTGTTATTTCTTCTCCATTTTGTGTTTTATCTAATGGTATTGTTATTGTTTCTTCATTAGAGATATATCTCAATGATATTACATCTTCTACACAAGATATTATGTTATTGTTACTCATAAAATTGCCTAAATCTAGATACTCTGGTGATATTTTTAAATAGCTCAAATCTTCTATGAATTCTATTTTTTCTTCTTCGTTATATTTGGCTATAAACATGGCTAAATCATCATTTGGTGACTGTAAAACTATTTCTGTGTTTGAAACTGTACTTTCTTTTGGAATTTTTATTTTTCCTGCATACATTCCCCATATTACATATTCATCATTTTTGTTTTGCGCTACATTCGTAATCATACAATTACCTTCTTCATCTATTGGCATAGTTGGAATAGTTAGCACTTTTTCTATCTTTTTTTCTGGGGTTACTAGTATAATTACTCCATTATATCCGTTATTTGTAGCTATAATATCTATATCTTCACCAGATACTGTATATTGTCCAGGTATTGATGTATCTTCTTGATAGGATCCTATAATTGCTATTTTTTCATTTTTCGTTAAATCTACATTTACAACATCTATACCCATACTATACATTCTATTTCCAATTTCCATCATATCTACATTCTGAATTTCTTCGTTAATGCCTTTTATGTCATTTCCAATTATTACGGTTTGTCTCCTTTGAGATTCATCCTCTGGCATTTGGTATCCATATGGTGCTTGTACTTCCGTTACTACATAAGTACCAGGATTTAAATTTTCGCCTATATTTCCATTTTCATTTGTTGTTAATACCTTTTGCTCTTTTCCATCTATTTCCTCTAATACTCCTATTTCTTGATTGTTTGCATCTTTTACTTCATTTCCTTCTTCGTCTGTTATTGTAAACTTTGCACCTTTTACTGGATTTCCTTCTTGATCTTGTTTTACTATTTTTAAAGATGGATCATTGTATACATCAATTTTAACAAGACTATCTTCTACAATAATGTTTCCTATATTTCCCTTTAATACTTCTAATTCATATTTGCCATCTTTATAATGTATAATAAACTGCTTTTCTTCTTTATCTTGTACATAGCCTTTTGCTTCTTTTGTTTCTTTTATTGTATATATTACTTCGTCTTGTATATTTTCTAAATAGATTTTACCTTGATCATCTGTTATATGTTCAGACGTTCGTTCTATTTCTTGAGTTTCTACTTCTATACCTTTATCAATATCTGATACATTATATTGCTTTTCATTATAACTAATTTCAAGCTCAACATTTGGTATTATTTCTTTTGTTTCTGCATCTTTTTTATTTATTTCTAAATCAAAATATTGTATTTTCCTATCTGTTATTGTAAGTTCTTTTTCTGTATCTTTTTCTAGTGTGATATTAAATTCTTCAGTATTTATACTATAATCTTTTGGTGGTTTTATTTCTCTTACAATATAATCACCTATTTCTGCTTTTATAGTTACTTTTCCTTCTGCATCAGTTGCTACTTTCTTGGTCCAACCTAATTTTTTATTTACTATTTCAAATACTGCTCCTTCTAATGTTTGTCCATCTTCTCCTGTTTTTATTATCGTTAAATTTGTTTCATATTGTAGATAATAATAGTAATTTACTTCTGTAATATTTTCTTCCATTATATCACATGCATTGTATGGTTCTTCATATAGCTTATAATCTTTATGTATATTTTCTATTGGTTGTGATATATACATATCTCCTATATGACCTTCTATTTCTTGGTCTGGCGCTGGTTCGTTATTTTCCAAAGGTACTTGTACATTTGTATATCCCATATTTTCACTATAAATATAATGGTGAACTATTACTTTCGCTTTTAGCTTTTCATTTGTAATGCTTATTTCCACTTGTTCTGGAGAATTAACATCTATATTTAAAGTTTGTATTACTCCTTCTTTTCTTTCATATCCTTCTGGTGCCTGTGTTTCTGTTACTTCATAATTTCCTATTTCTAAACTTGTTTGTGCTTTTCCTTCTTTATTTGTAATTAATTCAACTACTTTCCTTGGAATTTGTTCATTTTCTGGTATTGATGTTATTGCTATTTTAGCTCCAGCTAAAGGTGTATGTCCATCTTCTGCATATTTATTTATTACTACTTGTTTTTGTGCTAGTTTATAATAGTATATTACCTCGACTTCTGGATACTTAAATGTCGCTTTTACATTTTCTTGACCTTCTACTATTACGTATTTTTCATCTAGTTCTTCTGGTGATAGCATATGCGTTTCGTACGTTTCGTTTTCATTTCCTTCTATTACCTCATCTGGTGCTTCTATACCACTTGCAAGTGGTACTCTTGTTGTTGTTCCTTGTATATAATGATGAACTGTTAGAGGTATTTTTCTGCTTACATAATAATACGTTACTACTATATTTCCATCTTTATCTAAATTTTCTGGATTATATGTTCCCTTATAATTTATTGGCATTTTATATTGTTTTTGCTTATCTGTGCCTATTTCGTAGTCTAATTCATACTCACTTAAATTCATTTTTGGTTTTGTTTCATATTCTTGATATTTGCCATCTTGTTCTTGGCTACTTCCTATGTATTCCTCGTCTTCTGCTACCTTTGTTGGCTCTTGTCCCTCTACATCTGTTCCTTTTACATAGTGGTGTACTATTAATTTTGGTCTTTTACTATTTCGTATTGTTATCTCTTTTTCATTTGCTGTTCTTGTATCATATGTAATTGTTTGATTTGTTATTTCATATCCCTCTGGTGCTTTTGTTTCTGTTATATTATATTTTCCTTCTGATAGATTTAAAAATGCTTGTCCTTTTTCATCTGTTGTTACTTCATTCACATATAAATTACTTCCACTTAATGTTACTGCTATGCTGTTTATTATAAATTCATCAAGCACATCTTCTCCATATTCATAATCATCTTTATAATATCCTAAATGTAAACGATATTCTTT
>CANQKU010000189.1 GCA_947624535.1 uncultured Bacilli bacterium | reverse complement strand
TCGTCATCGACCTGGGGGAGCGGGTGGCCATCAAGAAGGTGACCATCCGGGTCACTGCCACCGCCGACCAGGGCAGCCTGGCCCAGATCGCCAAGGTGGAGTTCTTGAGCGACTTTGCCGAGCGCATCCCCGAGCCACAACTGTCCATCCCCACCGTGCTCTCGGCCAGCAATACCGAGTCCGACGGCCTGGGCTACAAGAGCCTGACGGTGGCCTGGACCCCCCAGCCCAACGTGACGGGGTACGAGGTGAAGGTGAGCGGCCCGGGCTACCAGAAGACCGCCTCCACCGCCGCCACCTCTTACACCTTCCAGGGGGACTCCTTCAACGGCACGGTGAAGTCCTTTGAGACCTATCAGATCCAGGTCCGCTCGGTGAGCGGGGACTGGCGGAGCGACTGGTCAGAGGTCTATGAACACACCGTCACCTGCTCCAAGACGCCCCCCGCCCCGGAGTACCTCACCGTCACCCCGGCGGTGCAGTCTCTCCAGGTCTCCTGGACCTGCAAGTACGACGCGCAGTGGTACACCCTCTACTACAAGGCCGCCGCGGACCGGGAATACACCGCCGTGGAGGATCTCACCGCCAGCAGCTACACCATCCCCAACCTGACCGGCGGGACGAGCTACACCCTCTACGTGGTGGCCCACAACCAAAACGGCGCCAGCCCCAAGTCCAAAGACGCCCAGGGCGTCCCCCTCACCCCCGCCGGGGTGGAGATGCCCAAGTACGGCCTGATCAACGGCCTCGACAGCGCGGGCAAGGCCATGACCCATGTGGCCGGGATCCAAGGCACCGGGCGGGACCCGGGCGCGCTCCACTTCTACGGCGGCGAGGATTGGAACGTCCTCGTGGACAACGACCCGGGCTCCTATCTGGAGATCCGGGACTGGGACAACGGCACGGCCTACAACGGCCAGGGCGCGGACCGCAACGACACCTTCCGCGGCCCGGAGTTCAAGCTGGACGCGACCTACACCTTTGACACCGTCCGCTTCGCCCCCTTTGAGGGGGAGAGCGTGAGCCAGTACGACGCGGCCCTGGCCTACCGGGACGGGAGCGGGGCGCTGGTGCTGGTGGACGCCGCCCTGTACGCCAAGCTGGACAGGCTGGGCCGGAAGTACTACGAGGTCATCGCCCAGCGGCCCATCACCGCCGACAACTTCCAGCTTCGGACCCGCACCTTCAACGCCGGCCCCGTCACCCTGGCGGAGGTGCGGCTCTACCAATATGACGACCTGGAGACCCAGGTGGCCGCCCTCTTCGCCGACGAGATGCGGACCACCCTGCAAGATACCGTCACCAAGGCCCAGGTGGACGCGCTGGTGGCGCGGGCGAACACCCGGGAGCAGACCAGCGGGGAGTACCACCCACACCGGGAGACCATCCTGGATGATTTGAACTACGCCCTGGAGCTGTTGGCCGACGGCAGCAAGCTGGCGGAGGTCTTGGCGGTGGACGACCAGGTCACCGCCAACGGCAGTCCCCAGAACGGCTTTGCCCAGGCCCTGTCCGACTACCAGCCCCTGGGCTGTGTGGCCGGGGCGGGGGAGACGGTGGTGCTCTACGTCTCCGACCTGGACGACAAGACCCCCCGGGAGAGCCCGGTGGAGCTGAACCTGATCGCCACCCAGTACCACCCCCAGGTCTCCGCCTGGCAGTCCACCGTCACCCGGCTGAAGGCCGGGCGCAACGAGGTGGTCATCCCCAAGATCGGCTCCGACGCCACCGAGCGGGGCGGCGCCCTCTACCTGCAATACACCGGCGCGCGGGGGGCGAACCACTACGCCGTGCGGGTGTCCGGGGCGGCGGCCATCCCCACTCTGCGGCTGGACGGGGTCGCTGGCCAGGCCCGCGCCGCCGCCATCCAGAGCTACGTCCAGGAGTTGAAGGACTACGTATCGGGGCTGGAGGCCGCCCACCGGGCCGACCACCCGGGGGCCTATGACCCCAAAAACTGCTATCTGAACGCCACCGAGATCACCATGGAGAACATGATGTACTCCCTGCCCGCCACCCAGCTTTGGGCGGGCCTCTCCTCCGCCGCCGACCCCGCCGCCCAGCTGGAGGCGGCCATCGCCGCCATGGAGCAGGAGATCGACTACTTCTACGCCTTCAAGGGCCTGAACCAGGCCGCCACGGACAACGACGCCTACCCCTTCACCCGCCTGAACATCCGCTACCACCAGATGTTCACCGGGGCCTTTATGTACGCCGGGGGCAAGCACATCGGCATCGAGTACGACTCCGCGCCTGGCCTCATGGCCCTCACCCCCGTGGTGACGGACAGCCAGGGCAAGTACCTCAGCGGGAACTGGAGCGGCTGGGGCGTGGCCCACGAGATCGGCCACTGCATCAACGCAAGCGCCTACCAGCGGGTGGAGGTGACCAACAACGTCTTCGCCCAGTTGGCCAAGGTGGGCCCGGGCGTTGAAACCAGCGCCAACTTCCGCACGGACTACGACAAGGTCTACGCCGCCGTGGCCACCGGCACCACCGGCCACACCGGGGACCTGGCGGTACAGCTTGCCATGTACTGGCAGCTCCACCTGGCCTACGACGACGACTACGCCTACCGGACCTACGACACCATCCAGGCCCAGCAGACCGGTCTGTTCTACGCCCGGCTGGAGTCCTACCTCCGGGACCGCGCCAAAGCGAGCCCCGCGCTCCCCGACAGCTCCAGCGGCGACCAGCTCTTTATGCAGGCCGCCTGCGCCGCCGCGGGGCGGGACGTGCTGGACTTCTTCACCGCCTGGGGCTTCGCCCCTGACGCGGCCACCCGCGCCTACGCCGCCAACTTCCCCAAGGAGGCGCGGAAGATCCAGTACATCGACGACGACAGCCGCCTCTAC
>CANQKU010000188.1 GCA_947624535.1 uncultured Bacilli bacterium | reverse complement strand
GCCGCCCTCCTTGGTGGGCGTGCCGGGGTTCGCGTCGTCGGGCATGGTCGTGCCGGTGGGGCCTTCCTTGGTGACGGGATCGCTGCTCCCGCCGATGGCGCCGCCGTCCAGGTTGAACTCCACCTTGCCCTTGTTCCGATCCCACACGGCGTAGAGGGTCGTGTTTTCGTTCACCGTGTAGCTCGCGCCGCCGGTCAGGCCCGCGTCGGGCTCCGTGGCGTGTTCATTGGTGCTCCAACCCAAGAAGGTGTAATCAGCCACATCCGCCAGGGTGGGCAGGGTCACCGTCATGTTGGGATCGCCCGTGACCGGATTATCAGTACCGGCGGGCAGCGCGCCGTGGCCGTTCACGTCGTAGGTCAGGGTCACCGTCGTGCGCTCCTTCGCCTCGATGGTCTGGGGGGCGGGCCTGGCGGGCCTGTAGTTCCACTTCTCCGCGTCGTCGCCCGTCTTATAGGTGCCGATGAAGGTGTAGACATTGCTGCCCTTCACGTACCTACTGGGTACGACCGTCCAGGTGATGTCGCCTCCGGCCGCGCCGGTGTAGGAGCCGCTGGCGACCACGTCCTGGTTGGCCTGGTTCTTCACCCCGGTGTAGCTGAACTTGCTCAGAGGCACCAGGTTGCCTTCCTCCGCGTCCGGGTCGCTGAAGCTCACGCCCTCGACGGTCGTCAGATTGCCGGGCTCCATGTCGATGGTGTAGGTGGTGGCATAGGTCCGCCCGGTGTTCGTGTCGGTGATCGTCACATTGACCACCCGCTCATTGTCCACCTTATGGGCCTCGTAGTCGTCCCAGTTGGTGGCCCCGGCGGTGGTCTGCACGTTCACGCCGGTGGCGTACGCTCCGCTCTTGAAGGTGATTGCGCCGGTGCTCGCGTCCATCTCCAGCCAATCGGGCAGGCTCCCGTCCGTCACCGCGTAGGTGAAGGTGTGGGCGGTGCCGTTGTCGGCAGGCCAGACCGCCTTCACATCGGTGTGGGTGCGCTCGCCACTGCTGCTGAACGCGCCGTCGCCGTAGTGCACCAGGGCGCCGCCCGCGGTGACGTCAAGGGGCGCGTTCACCTTGTAGGTGGGCTCGTAGTCGAGGTTCGTGCCGCCCAGCGCCTCGCCGCCGCCCGTGCCGCCGGCGGTGAACTTGCCCGTGTAGGGATCCTTAGCGGCGGCCTTGCCCGTCTGGATGGTCACGGTGAACTCCACATAATCGTCCACCTTCAGGGTGACCCCAGCCTTGCTGACATCCACGGTGGACGTACTGCCTCCGCTGTGAAGCGTCACATTGGTCAGGTCAAAGGTGAAGTTGCCGCTGGTACCGGCGTCAGGCGTAATGGTGAAGTCCGTCAGGTCATTGGTGCCGACGTTGTGGACCTGGACGGTGTACTCCAGCCCGTCCCCGGCGCTGTACCCTTCGTACAGGGCAAAGTAGTGGTTGCTGGCCGCGTCGTCCGTCCGCGCGAAGCCGTGGCTATCCTGGAACCGCGAACCCGCCTTGCCGGTGGTCACGTCGAAGTTGTCCATCCAGGTGATCTTGTTGTTGCCCTTGGCGATGCGGATGATGTTGTTCTCCGCCTTGTTCGTGCTCTCAACGGTGGTCACGTCGAAGGTATCGTCCACCGCCGTGCCGTTCCAGTCGTACCCCTCGACCAGCGTGTTCCTGCTCGGCGTGGTCTTGATGGTAAACGTACCCGCGGGCACGCCCGTGAAGGTCACCGTATCGCCATGTTTATACGCGCCCTCCGCACCATGGCCGCCGCCGCTGGCGTTACTCCAGGTGCTGGTGCTGCTGCGGCTGGACAGGACAGCGCTCACGATGGAGGTGTCCTCCGCGCTATCCTTGTCCTGCACCTTGAAGCTCACCTCAAAGAGCACCTGCTTCAGCTGGGCCGAGAAGTTCTTGGCCCCGTCCACCGTGATCTCGTCGCTGGTCACCTTGCTGTCATCGGGATAGGTGATGCCCTCGAACAGCCCCGTGCCGCTGCTGCTGCTGTCCGACCAGCCCGTGGTGGTCAGGGTGTGGAGCGCCTGGTGATCGTCCCAGCCCTTCGTGTCGGTGGCGTCCTTCTTGGTGGCGTCCACCTCCACCGTGACCTTCTGGCCCTTCAGCACGGGGGTGCCTGCGGTCAGCGGATCTCCGCCCAGCTTCACGGACAGCGCGCCGACGAGCACGTCGCTGTTCTGCAGGTAGCTGGTAAAGCCGTCATAGGTGTTGCTCACCGTCACGTCCGGGCTGAACTGGACGGTGTAGTAGTCCACCGTGGCCTCTGTCTTGGTCTCGACGTCCACCTGGCCCAGCTTCTGGTCGGTTTCGACGTCCGCCGCGGTGGCGCCCTTCTTCGTCCCGGCGTAGACGGTGTAGGTCTTGCTGGTGTCGATGGCCGCCACATAGCCGCCCTTCGCGTCGTCCCATGTGGCTGTGACCTCCGCCCCGCCGTCCTCCTGGAGCTTGACGGCGTAGTTGTCCTTGTCGCCCGCGCCGATGGGACCATCGTCCACGTTGACCTTGACCACCACTTCCCACTTGGTCTCGATGGCGGTCTGGGAGATGGCCATTTCGGAGGCGTTCACCGTGTCGTTGGGCGCGTAGGCGATCAGGTAGATCTTCTGATCCATGTCGCCGCTCTGGACCGTGTAGGTGGTGTTGCTGCCGTCGCCGTCGTTCAGGACCTTGTACCCGCCGTAGCTGGTGGTCAGCTTCCCGCTGGCGTCAACGGTAAAGTGCGTCAGCACCGTGTTGGCGTCGGAACTATCCGTCCTGGGCACGCTGACCCAGGCCAGATGCACGTCGTCATTGGTCAGACCCTTGTTTTGGGCGGTGTCCGTGTCACTCTTGTCGCCGTCCACATAGACCTTCACATCTTCAAGGCCCTTGCTGGTCAGCGTGTCGCCCGCGCCCGACATCCCCGAGGCGCCGGACGTGGGATTCTCCACCGTCGCGATGGGCAGCGGCTCCACGGTGAGGTCCAGCACGTAGTAGACCACCGCCGAACCGACGCCCGGCACACTCGTCGAGGCAAAGCGGAGGATGTAGACCTGGTCGTCGGTGTTCTTGGCGTCCTTGCTGATGGTGATCGTCCCGGCGGGCACATCGCCCCCGCCCGTGGGAACAGAAGTGCTATCCGCCAGACTGCTGAAGCTGACCGCGCCGTAGGAGGCCTCCTGCCCCACAATGTCGATCTTCGTGACCTTTCCGCCGTTCCCCACGACGAAGTCGTTGGCCCCCCAGTTAAGATCGCTGTCCAGGTTCGCCTTGGTCGTCCTGTAGAGGGTCACGCTGACGTTGAGGTTGGTGTTGCCGCCGTTCGTCAGGTTCAGGTTCAGCGCCTTGTCCGACCCCAGGTTGGCGAAGTAGACCTCCTCCGTGTGGGGGGTGGCATGCTGGTGGTTGCCTGCGCCGGGGAGGCTGGAGGTGGCGGTGTGGCTGTCGCCGTCCTTCACGGTGAGCTGGATGTTGGTGGCCGCCAGGTATACGACGAACTCCTGCTTAGCGGCGGGCACATCCTTGCTCGTCAGCACCGGGCCCGTCACCTGGCCTTCGTCGCCCCACTTCATCCCGGTGATAGTGGTGCCGCTGGCGCCGGTGGCGGTGATGGTATAGGTACCCTTCACCACCGTGAAGGTGATGGTGTCGCCCGCGTCGCCGAGGGTACCGTTGCTGCTGCCTTCAACGATCTTATTCACGCCGCCGGGGTTGATACCTCCGCCAGAGGTGGCGGTGGTAAAGGTGCCGCCATCATCCTTCGCCATGGTGACGCGGGTCACCCTGCCGGGCGTACCTTCGATGGA
>CANQKU010000187.1 GCA_947624535.1 uncultured Bacilli bacterium | reverse complement strand
CACCATGCTGTTTGAAAATCATCCTTAGTTATAAAAGCTCTCATAGCCATTGTGAAACTTTCTGTATTGTTAAGCTTTCTTTCACTACGTGTGTATCCTGCAAAAGTACAACCTGTTTGACTACTAACTATAGGACTTGGTCTAGTTGGACTCCAATAACGGTTAATTCGCGCTGAAGCAGCATCTGTATAAGAAATTTTGTATCCTCCAGCACCATCAATTCCAGCATCATTTCCTGAATTTACATTTCCATAATTAGTTCCAGAAACATTTTGCCAATTTTTAAATACTAAGAAGCTTCCTTTTGCATCGCATCCTATACCAGTAAGACCTATAACATCTTCACCGTGGAATTGTAGTTGTTCCACTTCCACTTCCGCTTCCGTGCTTTGCGCTATAATCATTTACTGCCTTTTCAACAGACTCTTGCTTGTTAGATCCAGTCAATACCGCATCGCTATGTGTCCCTTCACTTGCACTAGACTGCGTTACTATGCTTGTTGTACCTGGACCAAATCCCTGTGTCTCGGCCTTTGTAATTTTAGAAATAGATAATAATATAATTATAATTAACAGTATAATACATATTTTGTATTTCCTCATTTGTCATATTTCTCCTTCCTTATTTGTTTAATATATTCTTTTTAATAAAATACATTCCTATTGCTAAAATTATCATACATATTATTCCAAGTGTGGTATATATTACTTCAGAACCTGTTGCAACTCCAATAATTATGTCTGCTGAGCCTATGTCGTCTTCTGAACTTACTTTGTTGCCTGCTATACTATCTTTGTCTGCTGTTTGGCTTATGCTTTCGCTTTTTGCAATTTCTGCTCTGTTGTTTACAGTATCTGTATTATCATTTGTCATGTTTCTTATAAGCACTACTTTTACTGTTTTGCTTTCCCCTGGATTTATTACAATGTCTTTTAATTCTGTTGTGTGTAATGCTCCATCGCTTCCTAAATACCAATTATTATTTAATTCTGAACTAAATTCTGTATCTTTTGGCATATAGTCTACTATTTTTTCTGCATAACCTGCTTGTTTTCCTTCATTTGTAACTACTATTTCGTATTCCATAATTACCTTTGCGCCTTTTAGTTCTTTTGCTCTTATGTCTGCTTTTGCAAGTGTTGTTTTATCTTTTTGATTGTATGTTTTACTTCCATTTTCTGTTTGTACTACTATTTTTGATACAAATTTTTCTAGTTTTAAGTCAAATATCTCTTTTGCTATAAGTCCCATGTTGATATTCCCTATGCTTATATCCGTTATTTCTATTGTATCTGTTATAGCTGTTCCATTATCGCCTATTACATTTGAATTTACATTTTCGTCTATTCCCTCTTTTTTATAAAAGGTTAAACCATATTCGCTTGAATTATATGTAAAGCTTACTATATATTTTCCTTTATTTAGCCCTGAAAATGTATATTCTCCATTTTCTTTTGTTTTTGTTGTTTGTAATGTTTGACCTGATTCATTTATTAAATATACTGTTATGTCTTTTTGTACTTTTTCTTCTACATCATATTTTCCATTTTGGTTTTCATCTAACCAAACTATTCCAGATATTTTATATGTTTTTCCTTCTGGTTGGCTTGTGCCTCCACCATTTTCTCCTTCTGTGCCACTTCCACTACCTCCGAGTATTATCATTTGGGTCTTCTTGTTCTACATAGTCTGGGTCTACTTCTATTATGTGTTTTATTGTGTTTGAGTTCTGTGTTCCAGAAAGTGATTCTACTTCTACATAATTTGAAATTTCCTTTTCTGTTTGTCCATTTTTTAGTTTTCTTGCTAATACTTCTATTTCTAATGTAAGTGTTTCTCCTACTGGAATAGTTGTTTTTATTTCTATGTCGTTTGTTCCTAGTCTTTCCTGCTCTTTAGTTCCTACTTTATATTTAATAGAATTTACTTTTAATTCTTCTGGCACTTTATCTTTTATAACAACTTTTTTAGCATCTATTTTACCTGTGTTTTCCACAGTAATAGTATATTTAAAATTTTCTCCTTCTTTTATGTATGCATTTGTGTTACTTGCTGTTTGTGTTATTTTTAGTTCCTCTTTTGCAATTATGTTCATTACTTCATCTGAACTTGTGGTTACATTATCTGCTGTTACTTTTGCAACTGCTGATATTTCCTTTTCATAGGTTTCTGATAATGTTTTTGCTTTTGTGTTTACATAAATTATGTAAGATTCACCTGTAGCTAACTGGTTTATTGTAAATGTTATATTATTTCCATTTACATTTGTTGGAATATTTTTTGTTTTTGCTTTTATTTCCCCATTTTCATCTATGTCTTCTAATGATGCAGTTTCTGCTTTTGTATTTACTAGTTCTAATTCTTCTGGCATATTAAATGTTACTACTATATTTTTTTGTGCTTCTTCTATATTGTTTGTTATTATAATATTGTATGTAAATTCTTCTGTTTGCGGAATTACTTCGTTATATTCTTTATTAGATGATAAGGAAATTTTAACTTTGGCTTTTGTCAGTTCATTTTTTAATTCATTACTTTCTATTGCTTTTGTTAAGTTG
>CANQKU010000186.1 GCA_947624535.1 uncultured Bacilli bacterium | reverse complement strand
ATCGAGCAGAAGTTCTTCACCAACGAGATCTTCGTGGGCGGCATGCGTCTGTCCTACTGGTATGACTTCACCAACCAGGTCCTGGGCAACGCCGGTTCCCCCTCCAACACCTATAAGAAGGTCAACGAGCGCCTGGGCGTTGCCACCCGCCGCAAGCTGAACCTGACCCCCGACAACGTGGCGCTGGCCAACAACAACGATCCCGACACCCTGAACCTGTGGTGCCCCACCGACGATGATATCGTCCGTGGCAGTAGCTCCACCCCGCTGCTCTTCGCCGTTCCCGGCGCCGGCAGCTACAACCTGATCGGCAACCTGACCCAGGCGGGCCTGGACGCCATGACCAAGGCCAACTATGAGCACCTGGATCAGAACGCCGTGTCCGATCTGGACCTGACCATCACCAAGAACAACACCGGCTACTGGGTCACCTACACCGAGGCCAACGGTGTGGAGCACACCCATAAGACCTACGGCACCACCGAGGCCCTGAGCCAGTTGGACACCGAGAACGTCTATGTGGGCTTCTTCGCCTCCCGGAACGCCGTCATTACCATCGACAAGGCCAACATGACCCTGGACGTGCACGATCCCTCTGAGGATCCCGCGCCCGAGGCCAAGCCCAAGGAGAAGGTGTTCCCCGCGTTCTCCGTGGACTCCCCCTCCACCTCCAACCACGAGGATTACAACCTGGTCCTGAACGCCAACGTGGACGGCACCGCCGCCATCACTTTTAACGGCGTGGCCCAGGAGCCCGTGGAGGTCAAGGGCAACGAGCTCAAGACCGTCACCTTCAAGCTCAACGGCGAGGGCCAGGGCGTCAACCGCTTCAACGTGGTCTTCACCCCCGACCCCGACCAGTTCAACGACTCCACCGAGTATGAGTTGGCCAACACCAACCAGATCAAGGTGGACAACTTCCAGGTGACCTACCGCATCCGCTGGTCCGAGATGGTCAACCTGTACGTCAGCCCCAAGGGCAGCTCCGGCGGCCAGGGCACCCGTACCAGCCCCATCGACCTGAACACCGCCATCACCAACGCCCGGCCCGGCCAGACCATCGTCATTATGCAGGGCACCAACCCCGGCCAGAGTGACTACGTCTTCGGCGCCACCTACACCATCCCCAAGGGCACCAACGGCGAGGAGGGCAACCCCATCCGCATCGTGGCCGACCCCGAGGCGGATCACCGTCCCGTCTTCGACTTCAACCTCCGCGGCGGCGGCCTGCGCCTGGCTGGTGACTACTGGTATATCTACGGTCTGGACTTCACCAAGTCCACCGGCGCCGGCCTCCAGGTCAGCGGCAACCACAACGAGATCGTGAACGTCAAGGCCTACGACAACGGCAAGGCCGGCATCGCTCTGGAGCGCCTGAGCTCCTCCGACGCCACCATCGACACCTGGCCCAGCTACAACACCGTCCGCAACTGCGAGGCCTACAACAACGCCGACGGCTCCCACCAGGACGCTGACGGCTACACCGCCAAGCTGACCTGCGGCGTGGGCAACCTGTTCGACGGCTGCGTGGCCCACCACAACGCCGACGACGGCTGGGATATGTTCGCCAAGGCCGACCTGATCGGCGCCGTGACCGTCCAGAACTGCCTGGCCTACAAGAACGGCTACCTGTTCGACGCCCAGGGCAACGAGTTCCAGTCCGAGGGTAACGGCAACGGCTTCAAGCTGGGCGGCAACGACATGCCCGGCGAGCACCACCTGATCAACTCCTACTCCTACTACAACGCCGCCAAGGGTATCGACTCCAACTCCGGCAGCAACTGTATCGTGGAGAACTGCACCAGCTTCAACAACGGCACCGGCACCGCCACCACCACCAAGGACACCAACGGCTACAACTACGCCATGTACACCGGCAACGCCACCAGTAACTTCCGGCTGTCCGGCGTGGTCTCCTTCAAGGACGCGGACGCCTTTGCCGCCTACGCCGGTGACGACGCGGGTTGCACCTTCAACAACGACAAGGATAACTTCGAGCCCAAGGGCACCCAGAAGGTCAACGATCCCGAGATCACCAGCGACAGCAACTACTACTGGAACGGCACCGCCAGCACCAACAAGTCCGGCGCCACCATCACCGCCGCTGACTTCGTGAGCCTGGATCCCACCGTGGTGGTCATCAACGCCGACGGCTCCATCACCATGAACGGCTTCCTGGAGCTGGCTGCCGACAAGAACACCGGCGCTGGCAGCATGGACGAGACCACCTATGAGCCTCCCGTGGTCGGCGAGGAGACCGGCGCGCCCATCGGCGGCGC
Source organism: uncultured Bacilli bacterium (assembly GCA_947624535.1). Classification (GTDB taxonomy): domain Bacteria; phylum Bacillota_I; class Bacilli_A; order RF39; family UBA660; genus UMGS995. The sequence goes on along the minus strand of CANQKU010000186.1, from coordinate 2,109 downwards.
CACCTCCTCCGGTGGCTCCGGCGGCGGCCGTCGTGACGAGGACCGCGGCACCACCAGCGGCGATCAGACCGGCACCACCACCACTCCCGAGACCACCAGCCCCGTCATTGACACCACCACCAGCAAGGCGACCGACATGGACGGCAACACCGAGATCGTGGTCAAGGACAAGGACGGCAACACCGTCGCCGACGTGAAGATCCCCGGCACCGTTCCCGCCCCCGAGACCTCCTTCGTGGACGTGCCCGCGGGCCACTGGGCTGAGGACTCCATCAACGCGCTGGCCGGCATGGGCCTGGTCAATGGCGTGGGCAACGGCAACTACGACATGACCTCCCCCGTCACCCGTGGCTCCATCGCCGCCATCCTCTACCGCCTGGCTGACGGTACCAACGCCAAGGAGAACACCTTCACCGACGTGGCCTCCGGCCAGTGGTACACCGACGCTGTGTCCTGGGCCGCCACCATGGGCGTGGTCACCGGCTACACCGACGGCTCCTTCGGGCCCGACAACACCATCACCCGCCAGGAGCTGGCCGTCATGATCGTCCGGCTGGCCAAGCTGATCGGCATGACGACGGACGCTGACGCTACCGCTCTGGGCAGCTTCGTGGACGCCACCTCCGTGGGTAGCTGGGCCACCAACGACCTGGCCTGGTGCGTGACCAACGGCATCGTGAACGGCAAGGGCGCCAACAACCTGGATCCCGCCGCCTCCGTCACCCGCGCCGAGGCCGCCACCATGATCAACCGCTTCATCGACCTGGTGAAGTAAGATCAGGCAAGCCCCCGCACAAACCCCAGCAAAACGAGGACGGCCCCCTTTTGGGGGCCGTCCTTTTTTGCACCCGCCCGCGAGGCGCGGGCGGGTGCAAGTGGGTGCGCTTCCCGTTGGACGTAGGGCAAAGGCCCGCCGGGGCCCGCCCGATTTTTCACCACCCCGGCGGGCACCCCCACGCCAGCGACGGGCGGCGAATGTGAGCCCAGCCGTGGGGCAGCCTCCAAAGCCGGGACGTATTGCGCCGCAGACAGCTTTGCTCTACCGGCCCGCCCGTGGGTATAGTGGCTGGGACGGGGTTTGGCTGTTGACGAGGAAATCCCCAGCCACGGGTGGTGGACTCGCCACGCGGGGCGGCACGGCCACCCGCTCTATGGGGCCACTTTGCCTCCCGCCGCCCCGGTGGGTGTGCCCTCGGCTGTTGGCGGGCGGCCAGTTGCCGGCGGCCCTTTCATGGGCGGTGCGCTTCCTGGGACAGCCAGCGCCCTTCGGGTGGGCAAGCCCCGCCGTCGGTGGGCGCTTCCCAGGTGCGGCCCCTAAAGCCGGGCGTTGGTTGGGCCGCAGGGCCTGCGCCCTGCGGGCTAACCTTTTGGGCCATCCAGAGCCGGAACGGGGCGTAGATGGCCCCGCCGCCAGGGCAGGCGCAAAATGTAGGTGCGGGGCTAGAAGTGGAGGGCCTGTTATGGGCACGGCGGCTAGTTGTGGGCGGTTCCGTCAACAGATGGGGCGCTTCCGAAATATGGCCCCTAGCCGTGGGCGGCCTCCAAAGCCGGGACGGGTTTCAGCGGTTGACGAAAATCCTCCACCGTGGGGCGGAGTAGGATGCGCAAAAAGAGCCTGACAAAAGCAGACGCTTTTGTCAGGCCCTTTCTCTCTGTATGGACGGCTTTTCGGGTGAGGCGCGCGGGGTGGCTTTTCCACTCTCGGGCGGGGTGGGTCAGAGCTCCACGTCCGCGACCTTGGAGAAGTGGAAGGACTGGCTGGTGTAGAGTCCGAAGGGGCCGGAGAGAACGTAGGCCACGGCCACGGCCACGGCGAAGGGGGCCAGGTCCGGGGCGGCGAAGAGCTCGGCGGCCAGGCACAGGGAGGCGATGGGGCAGTTGACCACCGCGCAGAAGAGGGCGATCATGCCGATCCCCGCGCCGAAGGAGGGATCCAGGCCCAGCAGGGGCGCGGCGGCACAGCCGAAGGTGGCGCCGATAAAGAGGGTGGGGACGATCTCGCCCCCCCGGTAGCCCGCCGCCACGCACAGGGCGGTGAGGGCGATCTTCACGGCGAAGGCCCAGGGGTCGGCCTGCCCGGCCGCCGCCTGGTGGATCATAGGGGTGCCC
>CANQKU010000185.1 GCA_947624535.1 uncultured Bacilli bacterium | reverse complement strand
AAAAGCCCTTACCCTAAAACTTGGAACCCTACTTATTTAAACGCTGTAAAAGGAATGTTAAGCAAGATTATGGAAGATAAAAATGCTCCTATTAACGATTTATTGAATAGAGAGTATATTTTAGAAATTTTAGAGACAGATGGCAAAGCCTTTACAAGACCTTGGTTTGGTCAGTTAATGACTGGGCCACAGCTTATGGCTTACCTTTGCCAAGTGAATATGTGGCTTGAGAGATATCAGCCGAAGATTGAATTATAAAATTTAAGAGGTTGCTAATAAAGCAACCTCTTGTTCTTAAATTAAAATAGATTTTTTTGCATACTCCATACTTTTACTTAGCATTATATCATTTTCCATAGTTTTTAATTGTATTTTTGCTTCCAGTTTTGCATAATCTTCAGGTGTTCCTCTATCTGCTTTTGGAATTTTAATAATTTTTCCACCACATATGCCAGCTGATTTTAATTCTTTATCTATTTCTTCGTTAAAATTCATTTTTTTCTCCTTTTTTTCGACATTTGTCTTATAATGCTTTATTAATAGTTACATCTATTAAAACTCCTTTTGATATTTAATTTGGAGATTATAAAATTTTATAAATATATATTAACATAGATTTATTTTTATTTCAATCAAAATTACTCATTTTTTCTATATATTCACTATCTTCTATTTTAGAAATTGCAAAACATTTCTTTCCTAAATCTTTAAGTGATGCACCGACAATGATATAAATCTTTGTTATCTATTACTATAAATCTATCGTGAAATTTATTTGTATATGATATTTTTAATTTTGGATATTGTTTATTGAATTTTTGAATGTCTATTTTCCTTAAATTGCTTTTTGATGATGTTAAAATTATTACTTCTACGTCTATATTTTTCTTTGATAGCATTTTTAAGATGCTATCATCTATGTAATTGTCTATGATTAAAATTTTATTTTGTGCAGTTTTTATAATATCTATTATTAAACTATAGGCATCATATATTTGTCCATCAAAAAATATTTTTTGTTTGAATTCTTCTTGTTTTTCTTTTTGGAGTTCATCAAAGATAATATCAATTTTTCTATCGTGTTCTAATAATTTATATTCAACATTTGTCAATCTTTCAAAGACTTGTCCATTTGCTGATATAAATTTTCGCATTTCAACAAACGCATCCATAATGCTAATGCTTACTTGAACTGCAATCTCATTTTTAAGTAGCCCTGAAAGCATTGCTATGCCTTGTTCTGTAAATACATATGGTAAATATTTTCTATGCTGTCCTCTACCATTTTCGTTTAAGGTCACAATTTGTGACCTTAAACATTTTACTTCTTCTTCCGTTAATTGAAAACAAAATTTTTCAGGAAATCTTTCTATATTTCTTTTTACAGTTTGATTAATTTTCTTAGTTTCATAATGATACAGCATAGCCACATCACTATCTAACATTACTTGTTTTCCTCTTATGTTATAAATTAAATTTTTGATATTTTCTGTTTCATAATTTGTTACATTATTTACTACTTTTAATTCTTCGTTTATTGGTGCGATACTATTTTCTTTTTCCATACTATCACATCCTTTTCTTTTTGCGTATATTATAGAACATTTGTTTTATTATGTCAAGTATATAATTATTATTTTTAGTAATATTTTTATATTTATTTCAAATTTTCAGCATTTAAATTTTTTAATTCTTCTAATATAAACTTTCCGTCTTTCATTATTAATGTATCATATTTGTTTCATTTGAGATTTTTTAAGGTGACAAATTGACACCTTTAAAAAATTAACTCATTTCTTTTTTGTGGTTCCATTTTGGAACCACATATTATTTAACTCATCTAAAGTTAATTGAAAGAAAAGAATTTGTTCCTCTTTGTTAAACTTGAAATCACATTTTGTGATTTCAAATTTATTACTTCTATTTTTTTAATTTAAGACAAAATCTCTCTTGGAACCTTTCTATGATTGTAGATATATTCCTTTATTAGATTTAATTGAAACAATAAGATATTATAAAATATAAAGTAAAAATTGAATTCTTACTGAGCAAGCGCTTGTTTTCTATATGCCATTTGTCTTCCTGCTTCTGAACTTCCTTCTTTAAGGGCTTTAGACATAAACTTACTCATATTGCTATATTGATTTTTACATTTTTCTTTCAAAACAATAATTTCTTCTTTTTGCAAATTTATTATCTTTTCTTGTATTTTGTTATCTTTTACTTTTTTAATATAAGCAATTGTCAAAAGTAACACTGCTCCAATTTTTATAGTATTTTTTATTTTTCTTTCATTTTTTTGTAAAAACTTTTTAATTTGTTCTTTTTTCATTTTCTTCTCCTACTTTTTTATAGATTATTTTCAAAGTTACTATATTTAAAAATTTAAATTAGTATTTTATTTTATTTTTATATTCACTATTTAATAAATATAGCATTATTATATTATCATATTTTTATGTTAATTTCAAGTAAATTATTATTAGTAAAATTTTAAGGTCGCAATTTGCGACCTTAAAAAGACTATAAAAAACTTGATGACCCATCTTTCCTATTAGTGCTACATGATATAAAGTGCAGGGCGAAAGCCGAGGTTCGTGGGAGTGCGGGTTGCAATGCTGTAAACACGATAACATGCAGG
>CANQKU010000184.1 GCA_947624535.1 uncultured Bacilli bacterium | reverse complement strand
AAGTATAATAAGTATAAAATAAGGTGGCACCACGGACTATGTTCGTCCTTAAGAGGGTGTTATCTTTTTTTGATAAGGAGGAATTTTATGATAACAAAGCCAAAGGGATGTAGTGATCTTTATGGACGTGAAGCAAAAGTATGGAAATATATTGAAACAGTAGTCGATTCGGTAATGGAGAAATATCACTATGGATATATTCGTACACCTATTTTTGAATCGAGTGAACTTTTTCATAGAGGTGTAGGAGAAACTTCTGATATTGTCACAAAAGAAACCTATGACTTTATAGATCGTGGTAAAAGAAATATGACTCTTCGACCAGAAGGAACAGCGGGTGTTGTAAGAAGTTATATTGAAAATAAAATGTATGGAGAAGAAAATCCTGTTAAAGTTTACTATAATGGAACAATGTATCGCTATGAAAGACCTCAACTTGGTAGAGAAAGAGAATTAACCCAGTTTGGTGTAGAAGTTTTAGGTAGTGATGATCCTATGCTAGATGCTGAAGTTATCTCTATCGCAGTTAATATCTATAAAATGCTAGGATTAAAAGGAATTACTGTTAAAATAAATAGTTTAGGTGATAAATCTTCTAGAGAAAAATATAGAGATGAATTAATTAAATATTTTTCTCCACATATCAATGACTTTTGTGATGACTGTAAAGAAAGACTTGCTAAAAATCCATTACGTATTCTAGATTGTAAAGTAGATAAAGAAAATCCTATTTTAAAAAATGCTCCAACTACTATTGAATATTTAAATGAAGAGTCTAAAACTCGTTTTGATAAAGTTTTAGAATATTTAGACTTATTACAAATTAAATATGTAGTAGATCCATCTATTGTTAGAGGTCTTGACTATTATAATCATACTGTTTTTGAAATTGAAGCCGATGTAGAAGGTTTTGGTAGTAACAATGTCATTGGTGCAGGTGGAAGATATAATGGTCTTTGTGAATTATTAGGTGGACCACAAACACCAGGTATGGGATTTGCATCAGGTATTGGTCGTCTTGCTATGGCTTTAGAATTAGAACAAGTAAAACTTCCTATTAAAGAAGACATTGACTTATTTTTACTTTATGTAAATGAAGATGAAAAACACTATGCTGCATATTTAGCCCAAGAGTTACGCCTAGCAGGATTTATTGTAGAAACTGAGTATACTTCTCGTAGTTTAAAAGCCCAATTCAAACAAGCTGATCGCTTAAATGCTAAATACATTGCCATTTTAAATAGTGAAGACTTAGATAACAATGAAATAAAAATAAAAAATAATAAAACAAAAGAAGAAGAAATTATTTCTTTAGATGCCTTAATTTATTATTTAGATGAAAAATTAGCAGAAGATGAAGATCTTCATGATGACTGTGACTGTTGTAGTCATGATCACGATCACTTAGAAGATTAGAAAGGATATTATGATGAAAATATATGCAAAAGATTTACATAAACATTTTGGTGAAAAAATAGAATTCAGTGGATTTGTAGATAATATTCGTAATTTACAATGGGTTCAATTTATTGTACTTAGAGACTCTACTGGAAAAATACAAGTAACAATAGAAAAAAGTGAAGAAAAAAATAAAGAGTTAGTAGAATTAGTTAATAATTTAACTTTAGAAAGTACAGTTAAAGTTACAGGTACTTTATTAGAGTCTCCAAAAGTAAAATTAAATGGGATGGAGTTAATTCCTGATAGTATAGAACTTACTAGTACTAGTTTAGAAGAATTACCATTTAATTATAAAAATTTAGAGGGAGTAAACTTAGATACAAGATTAGATTATCGTTTTATTGACTTAAGAAACGATAAAAATATGAAAATGTTTCAAATTCAAAGTAATTTAGTAAAAGCCATGAGACAATTTTTATATGACCATGACTTCACTGAAATTCATACCCCAAAATTTATTGGTACAGCAAGTGAAAGTGGCTCTGAAGTATTTGAAGTTAAATATTTTGATCGAAAAGCTTATCTTGCTCAATCTCCACAATTTTATAAACAAATGGCCATAGCTAGTGGATTTGGAAAAATCTTTGAAGTAGCCCCATGTTTTAGAGCTGAAAATTCTAATACAAATAGACATGCTACAGAGTTTACTAGTTTTGATGTTGAATTTTCTTATATTGACTCTTATGTAGACGTAATGAATTTAGAAGCTGAAATGATTAATTATGCTTTTGAACAAATAAAAAATGAATATGGTGAAGAAATTAAAGAATTATACGGAAAAGAAATTATTGTTCCTAAACTACCATTTCCAATGATGAGTTTAAATGAAGTTTATCAAGAATTAGAAGATAGATATGGATATCATGTTGATGAAAGTGAAAAAACTGACTTAACAACAGAGGCTGAAAGGTTATGTTATAAGTTATCTAAAGATAAATTTGATCATGAGTTTTTATTTATTACTGACTATCCAGCAGACAAACGTGCTTTTTATCATATGAGAGATGAAAATAATAAATTACAAGGTTATGACTTATTATGGCGTGGTGTAGAAATCACTACAGGAGCTCAAAGAGAACACCGTTATGAAGAAATTGTAAAAAATGCTAACGAAAAAGGATTAGCTAAAGACGTTCAATTTTATCTAGAATTTTTTAAATATGGATG
>CANQKU010000183.1 GCA_947624535.1 uncultured Bacilli bacterium | reverse complement strand
ATAGCAATTCCTGCAACGGGTGCTTTAATTGGAACACCGGCAGCCATTAAGGACATACATCCTGCACAAATAGAGGCTTGTGATGAAGATCCATTTGACTCTAATATTTCAGAAACTACACGAATTGTATATGGGAATTCTTCTTCAGATGGAATAACTTGGGCTAAAGCTCTTTCACCTAAAGCACCATGACCAATTTCACGTCTTCCTGGTGCTCCATATCTTCCAGTTTCGCCTACAGAAAATTGAGGAAAATTATAATGTAACATAAATCTCTTACCATCTTCTAAACTTAATCCATCTAGAATTTGATGTTCTCCTAAAGCACCTAAAGTAGTTACAGATAAGCTTTGAGTTTCTCCCCTAGTAAATAAGGCAGATCCATGAGTTCTAGGTAATAAGTCAATATCTGTAGAAAGTGGTCTAATTTCATCCATTTTTCTACCATCAGCACGTTTTTTCTCTTTAACAACAATTTTTCTAAATAGTTGATATTCTATATCACTTAATACCATATTTACTTTGACAATTAATTCTTTTAATTCATCTTCTTTTAATTTATTTTCATATTCTTCTGTATACTTATTGATTACTTCTTCTTTTAATTCATCTATAGCAGCATACTTTTCTAATTTATCTTTAATACGTAGAGCTTTATCCATTTTTTTAGTTACTAATGAAGCAATCTCATCTTTTAATTCTTCAGAGATTTCTAATCTTTCATATTCCATTTTTTCTTCACCAATTTCAGCAATAATATCTTGTTGGAATTTAATTAATTTTTTAACTGCTTCATGACCAAACATTAAGGCTTTTAACATTGTTGCTTCATCTATTTCTTTAGCACTTGACTCTACCATATTAATAGCATCCATTGTACCAGCAACTGTTAAATCTAGGCTTGAAGCTTCTAATTGTTCTGGTGTTGGGTTAATTACAAATTCATTATCTACATACCCTACTTTTACTCCTGCTATTGGACCATCAAATGGAATTTGACTGATTGATACAGCAAGGGATGAGCCAAACATTGCTGTTAACTCTGGTGAACAATCTTGATCTACTGATAAAACAGTATTGATAATTTGTACTTCATTTTTAAATCCTTCTGGAAATAATGGACGCATTGGTCTATCAATCATACGAGCTGCTAAAGTAGCATTATCAGTAGGTCTTCCTTCTCTTTTAATAAAGCCACCTGGTATTTTTCCAACTGAATATAATTTTTCTTGATAATTAACAGTTAACGGAAAAAAGTCTGATAATAAATTTACATTTTTATTTACAACAGTAGCTGTTAAAACTACTGTATCATTATATCTAACTAAAACAGATCCTGTAGCTTGTTTAGCAAGTTCTCCATGTTCTACAATAAGTTTTCTTCCATAAAAATCTAACTCAAATACTTTCTTCATATACTTCTCCTCTTTTTTTCGAAAAAAAGACACTACTAATACGAGTGTCTACTTTCTTAATCCTAATTTTTTAATAACTTCACGATATCTAGTGATATCTTGTTTTGCTAAATATTGTAACATATTACGACGTTGTCCAACTTTTTTTAATAGTCCTCTTCTTGAATGATAGTCATGAATGTGAACTTTTAAATGTTCTGTAAGTTCATTAATCTCTTCTGTAAGAATAGCTATTTGAACTTCTGCTGATCCTGTATCATTCTTTCCTCTTGCGAACTCTTTTACAATACTTGCTTTCTTTTCTTTTGTTAATGCCATATTAACACTTCCTTCCTATTTATTAATTCACTAAATTCTAAGTAAAGAGTCGGAAAATCTCTAAACTGAGAACAAGTAAGCATATTTAATATACTAGATTTTTCAGATTTTGTCCAGCCTTTTTTAGTTTTTATGATAAGTTTTTAATTTAGCATTAAATCCTGCATTAGTATTACTATATGAGTCATCTGTTTTACTTTGATTAAATAAAATTTCTTCCAAAAGATTGTCCGTTATATCTTCTTCTGTGATTTTATATAGTCTTTCATATTGTAAAGTATTTTTTGTATTTATCGCATGTTTTGTTACAATCATATCAAATAAATTATTGACAAATCGTCCATTTCCAAAGTGCTTTTCTTTCATACCATCTTCAATTATTTTTTGAACTTTTTTCATTGCTTTTAATGAAATTGTTAATTTGTTTTCTGAATTTTCTTGACTTGTTTGTTTTATACGGTTCATAAACATTTTTAACAATTCTTCTTTTTTGTAGTCATCAAAATGAAGATAAGTACCAATTCTTGATTTTAATCCTGAGTTCATGTTTACGAAATCTTCCATCTCTTCTTGATATCCAGCGAAGATAAACATGGTATCATTTTTCTCCATTTCTTTTAAAATGACAGTAAGGGCTTCATTTCCAAATCTTTGAGCTGGAGACGCTAAAATATATGCCTCATCAACAACAATAATTCCACCTTTATTCTCATCAATTAAATCTTTCGTTTTTAAAGCAGTTTGACCAACATATCCTGCTACTAAATCTTCAGCTGATGCGAAGGTAATTCTATCATTTCTAAGATATCCTAATTGATAAAGTGCTTTGGACATGATTTCGGCAACAGTTGTCTTTCCTGTTCCTGGATTACCTGTAAAAATCATATGTTTATTTTCTTTTTTAAAGTTTAAACTATCACTTGTTTTACTTTTAAATAATTGAGAAGAAACAATTCCCATTAATTTTTCTTTAACTTGTTCTAATCCTATTAACTTATTCATTTCATTTTCCATATCAGCATAAGCTTCCATCTTAGCTGAAGTAGTTGCTTCATAACTTAACTCTGCAATTGCTGATGATAATAATTTATCTGTTTTTTGAAGTAAGCTTCCAAAATTTCTCTTTATTAGTGCTAAATCATCTAATTTTAATATTTCATGAAGACATTTCATTTGTAAATCTATATAATACTTTGTACGTAAATAAGAATTTTTCTCTCCTAAGGTTTCTAACTCACTAATTTGACTTCTAAAAAATTCCATTAAGTCAGTAACAGCTGCTACTGCATCTTGTTTTTCTTTAGCACTAACTATTCTTATAAATGTATCTTCTAACACACTTATTAGGTCAGTTTCTAGCATATCATGCATAGTAGTTTGAGAAGTTTCTAGTATCTCCTCATTTTTCATTTCTACCTCACTTGATTTTTCTATTCTAAGTAAGTTAGTAATATAGTTCTTTATCTCATAGACATCGCATTGTAATATATCATCTACAACCTCCTCAGAAAGAAAATGAATTTTATCTTCTTTCTTTATAGGAATAGAATATATATCTTCATTATTTTCTAAAACGTTTTTTAAATAAGTTAGCATTTCAGAAGAATTTAGTTTTAATGCTTCTTTTAGTTGTCCACTAGTAATAATAAATCCATCTAAATCAAATTCTTTTTTAATTTGTTCACACATATTAAAAATTTCTTGTTTTTGTTCATCGTTTAAATAGTCAAGATCCTCATTTATCTGGTTTTGATTAAGATTTACAAGATAACGTAGATTATTTGCACATATCCCAATTACTTGATTTTTCTTGGCATCTTCTAATATTTGATTAATAATTTCTTCTATTGTCAATTCAGGATATTCTTGTTCTAAGTACTCTTTAGAGTAAATATCGGTAACGCAAGTCTTGGTAGTTTCTACATCTAAATGAGAAAAAGAATAAACGAATTGATTATGGTCAGTTAAAAATGTCATATCGACATAATCAAAAACACCAAATTCTATAGATTTAGGAATTAATTGATAGATAACACTATCTGCAATTTCTAACTGTTTTTGCATCTCATAAATCACAGCATATACTTGTTCTTGTCTCATTAAACTTATCCCCCTTAAGTTTTAAAATTAGTCATTATTCTATCACTTTTTATCGATTTTGTCTATCAATATCTATAAAACTTAGTCATTTTTTATCATTTTATCAACTTTTAACTCATCGCCAACTTTTTGATAAATGGCTACTACCTGTTTATCTTTATTTTGAAAAACTACTTTATCAGAAATAGAAAATGTATTATTAATCGCTACTCCATTTTTTATTTTTTTTAATAAAGTAGAAGATACTACTTTTATTGTTGGAAAGTCTTTTAAGACTTCTTCTAAGGATAAAATATGGGCTTGATTATTTTTAATCTCTTCTAAAGTATAAGCATCATCTATAGAAAAACTACCTTGTCTAATTCGTTTTAGACTAGTCATCGTAAAGTATTCATGAATACTTTCT
>CANQKU010000182.1 GCA_947624535.1 uncultured Bacilli bacterium | reverse complement strand
AAGTCTTACCCCAATTAATCTAATTGGCTCTCCCTTGAAACTAATATCTAGTAAATGTAGTACTGTTTTATATATAGTATTAGTATCATTTGTTGCATTTTCTAACTTAATTTGTTTGGAATAACTTTCAAATGCACTATTTTTATATATGATAGCCACTACTTGACAATATTTATTTTTTTCTCTTAATTGTCTTGCTACTGCATCGGTTTGTTTAAATAGAATTTCTTTTAAATCTTCTTTATCCGATATATCTTTAACTAAAGTTTCGGTTGTACTAATACTTTCTGATTTAGCACTACGTTTTTCTACTTTAGTATAATCAATCCCATTAGCAGAGTCTAAAAGAAACTGAGCTTGATTTTTAAAATACTTTTTTAAAAGACCAATATCACTACTTGCTAAATCGCCTATAGTATTAATTCCTATACTTCTAAGTATTTTAGAGCTAGATCTTCCTACCATAAATAAATCTTCAATTGGTAGAGGCCACATTTTCGTTTTAATCTCATCTTCAAATAAGGTATGAACTTTATCTGGTTTTTCAAAATCACTTGCCATCTTAGCACAAAGCATATTATGGGCAACTCCAACATTAACAGTAAATCCAAATTTATTTTTGATATCATCTTTAATCTTATATGCCAATTTTATATAATCATCATAAATATATTTAGTACCTGTTAAATCAATAAAAGCTTCATCAACAGAATATTTTTCTACTACTGGACTATATGTTTTTAAATACTGATGAAATTGTTTTGACTGAGCTGCATACCATTTATGATTTGGTGGAAAAATTTTAATATTTGGGCATTTCTTCTTCGCAGAATAAATCGTATCAGCAGTTTTAATTCCCATCTTTTTAGCAATAGGGCTTTTAGCAAGAACAATACCATGTCTTTTACTTTCATCTCCACCTATTATAGCGGGAATTTTTCTTATATCAGTTGGATAACCTTGCTTCAATAATAATATAGCACTCCAAGACAAAAAAGCATTATTAACATCGACATGAAAAATAATTCTTTTTTCCATAGAAAAATCACCTATATCAATTATAGAACATATTTTTGATATAATCAATCGAACAAAGTCAATAATTACTTTTTATTATCTATATCAACTATTTTTTGTAATTTTTTAATTTTATGACCAGATAAAAGATAAAGTAAAATACCTAGGATAAATAAGGGATTATTAAAGATAACACTTAGATTTTCATAAACTACATTCTTAGCAAGTTCTTGTGATTCAGCTTTAAATAATATTAGACAACCTACTACATTTATTATAAGTATAATCAAGCCAATCTTCTTTATTATTTTATACTTATTGATAAATTTATCCATATTAGACAAATTATAAAAAATATCATTTTCAATATAAAGACATATTCCTAATACCCATATTGGATAAGTAAATAATGAAAATGTAAAAACAGCTACCCATCCAACAACTGCATCAAGAAAACGAAACCCATGAATATAAAAATATATGCATCCTACTATTGTAAATATTATAATAAGTAACCCTAACATATTTAAACCATTGGCAAGGGTTTTCCTACTTTGTTTCTTACCACAAAATCTGCAAAACTTTTCTTTCTCATTTATTTTTTGATGACAATACCAACATTCTACTTCTAAAACTTTTTCTATATTTTCATTTTGTTCATTCATATATTACCTCTATGGTTAAATTTTCATATCATTTAGACAAAATACTGCATAAATAGGAATATATCTAACCTCTTTTTTGGTAGAAAAATTATTCTCTGTGATACGATATGCTTCACTAACGGTATATCTTTTCATTAATACAGATAAAGACTTAGCTTTAGACATTGCTCTTACAATAATTTCAATAGGAATAATTTGTCCCATTCTATTTTGAACAACAAAATTTACTTCAGCTTTTCCACCTGACTGATAATAATATAATGAATACCCCGCTTCCATTAATGTTTTAGCAATATGATTTTCATATAATGTTTCTTTAATACTTTCATCAGTTTGAATACTTTTCCTATTTAAATGAAGCATAGAAAATAATATACCATCATCGATCATATATAATTTAAAACTTTCTACTTCACGACAACTACTAAGAGGAGATTTAATTTGTCTAATTTTATAACTTCTACAAACTAATTGATTTTCTACTAAATAATTAATCGCACTTTCATATTCTTTAGCTCTTTTACCATAACCCATAAGGCCATATTGAAATTTCTTATTTTCTTTTTGTAATTGAGACGGAATACTATAAAAAGCTTCTATTCCCCTAGGAATATCAATTAAAACTTTATTAAGGGAAATTTCCTTGATATAAGTATCAATTATTTTTTCTTTAATCGCATGAATTTGATAGTCGTTATATCCATTTATAAAAGCATACACAACTTCTGGCATACCACCAGTAAATAAATACTCATGAAATAAATCTAAAGCTACTTTATGAAATGGACAACTTTTTCTCTTTTCAAATGACTCACGAATTAAATCTGCTAACTGTTTTTCTCCTCTAGCCCATAAATACTCTTCAAAATCCATCTCCGTCATACTTTTAAATTGTAATTCAACGCCCTTAAACTCTCTTAAGTTCTCTCTTCTTGAAGTAATCGCAATCATATGATAAAGACTATTACTACTTCCAAATAGTTTTAATCCCTTAATAATTTCAAGATCATTAACATTATCAAATACAACTAATGTATCCTGCTCTAAAATTGTTTCACCTGATAACAAAGATAAATCAACAATTAACTTATCAATTGCTTTTTCTTTTTTAAATAACTCAACTAAATTTAAATTATGATCACAATTGAAATACACCACATTTTTATATTCTTGTTTACCAAATTCTAAAATTGTAAATGTTTTTCCAATTTGTTTAGGTCCATATACTACTAGAGGTTTCCTAATCAAATCCGTTTTCCATTTTTTGAAAAAAATAGATACTTTTCGTTCCATAAATTGTTACCTCCGTACATATTTTATAAAATAAGTATAATTTATTTTTTACAAATAGTCAACATATACCAAAAAATTATAACAAAATAAAAAAGACTAATACTGCTTGTCTTATCAACTCATAATGGATGGCTTATTAAATTCTAATCTTAACTTGTCCGCAACTGTTACAATGAACTCGGAATTAGTAGGTTTAGCTTTATCAATATCGACACTATGTCCGAAAATCTCTTCCATCAATTCCCAATTGCCGCGGTTCCAACTTACTTCAATGGCATGTCTAATCGCACGTTCTACTCGAGATACCGTTGTATCATATTTACTGGCTACCTCAGGATATAACTCCTTAGTAATTCCACCGATTACTTCAGGTTTTTCATAAAGCATCATAATACCTTC
>CANQKU010000181.1 GCA_947624535.1 uncultured Bacilli bacterium | reverse complement strand
CCCCTGTCAATATTTTACCAAAAAATTATATGTCAAATTCAACCAAAAAAATACTATTTACAACATAATATTCATAAATAGTATTTAATAGCATATTTATTTTTTATTTATAATAAATCTATTTTCTTGATAGTCAATTTCTAACCTGTCATTTTGATGAATTTGATTACTAATAATCATCTTAGCAAGTTCTGTTTCTATAATACGACTAACACAACGTTTTAATGGTCTTGCTCCATAGTTAATATCATAACCTTCTTCGATCAAGTTTTCTCTAGCCTTATCAGTTAAACTTATATGTAAATTTAAATTTTTTAATCGTTGTTCTATCTCAAGAATAATTTTATCTAAAATATGGGAAATAGACGTCTTTGATAACGAGTCAAATACAATAACTTCATCAATTCTATTGATAAATTCAGGACGTAAATAGTTTGTTAACTCTTTGGTGACTAATTCTTTTTTACCATCTAGAATGTGTTCACTGCCAATATTTGAAGTCATAATAATAATTGTATTTTTAAAGTCTACTAACCTCCCATTAGAGTCAGTTACTCGTCCATCATCTAGTATTTGTAAAAGAAGATTTAATACTTCAGGATGAGCTTTTTCTACTTCATCAAATAATACAATACTATATGGATTTCTTCGTACTGCTTCAGTTAATTGACCTCCTTCTTCATAACCTACATATCCAGGAGGAGATCCAATTAAACGTGATACACTAAATTTTTCCATGTATTCGCTCATATCAATTCTTATCATATGACGTTCATCATCAAATAATTCATAAGCCAAAGTTCTAGCAATTTCTGTTTTACCTACTCCAGTAGGACCTAAAAATAAGAATGAGCCAATTGGTCTATTTGGATCTTTAATCCCACTACGACTTTTGATAATCGCATCACTTACTAATTTAATGGCATAATCTTGACCTATTACTCGTTTTTTCATATTTTCTTCTAAGTGAAGTAATTTTTCTTTTTCACTACTCATTAACTTAGCAATAGGAATATTCGTCCACTTAGCAATAATTTTAGCAATATCATCACTAGTTACCATATCACTTAATAGTTTATTTTCAGTACTTTTTCGTAACTCTTCTAATTCTTTTTCTAATTTAGGAATAGTACCATGGCGAAGAATTGCAGCATTTTCTAAATCATAATTACTCTCCGCTTGTTCTAATTCAAATCTTTTCTTTTCTATTTTTTCTTTGACAGTTTGAATTTCTTTATTTAAATTTTTCTCTTTATTCCAACTAGTAGTTAATTCATTTTCTTTTTCTTTTAACTTATCTAATTGTGCATCAATTTCTTCTTTTCTTACTCTTGATTGCTCATCTTTTTCTTTTTTAATCGCTTCTTTTTCAATTTGTAATTTCATGATTTTTCTAGTCAGTTGATCTAGTTCAGTAGGAACAGAGTCCATTTGAACACGAATAGTAGCACAAGCCTCATCAACTAAGTCAATGGCTTTATCTGGTAAATATCTATCGGTTATATAACGATTAGATAAAGTTGCGGCTGAGATTAAGGCTTGGTCTTTAATGGTTACTCCATGATGAATTTCAAATCTTTCTTTAAGTCCACGTAAAATGGTAATGGTATCTTCTACAGTTGGTTCTGATACCTTAATTTTTTGGAAACGTCTTTCTAATGCTCCATCTTTTTCAATATATTTGCGATATTCATTTAATGTTGTAGCACCAATTACATGAATTTCTCCACGAGCTAACATTGGTTTTAAAATATTCGAAACGTCCATCGCACCTTCGGTGTTACCTGTTCCAACAATCATGTGAATTTCATCAATAAACATGATGATATCACCTTCACTTTTTTTAACCTCTGTTAGAACTTTTTTTAATCTTTCTTCAAATTCACCACGAAATTTAGCTCCTGCGATTAAAGAAGCTAAGTCTAATTCCCAAATTGTTTTATTTTTCAAACTTGTTGGTACATCGCCTTTAATAATTCTAAGGGCTAGGCCTTCAGCAATAGCTGTTTTACCTACTCCAGGTTCTCCAATTAAAACTGGGTTATTTTTTGTTTTTCTTGATAAAATCCTAGTAATACTACGGATTTCTTCATCACGACCAATAACTGGATCTATTTTCCCATCTTTGGCATCTTTTGTAATATTACGACCATATTTTTCTAATACGTCTACTTCTTCTTCTTGATTATTATATCCGTACATATTATCACCTCTTCAACATGTATTATAACATGTTTTTAGCACTTGTCAAGTGTGAGTGCTAAGTTTTAGAATATTGGACAATATCATACCAAGTAACTGCACTAACTACACCGTTTTCTGGTAATTGTAATAATTTTTGTAAAACTCTAACTGACTGTTCTGTTAAGTCATCAAAAACACCTGTAACCCTAACTCCTGGAATATTTCCTTTATTTTTACAAATTTGTAATAAAAATTTTTGAAGTCTTCTTACATCATCACCACTTGTTCCATTACTCAAAATCCTACCCCCATAAAATTCATCTTCATACTGTAAATATTCAGTTGGAATAGACTCAATAACCTTATTATAAGCATCTTTTATTTTAGCCCAAGTTGCTCTATCTACTACCCCAGTTGTTGGTAGGCCATATTTTTTTTGAAAAGCCAACACCATCTTAACCGTATTCTCATCAAAAACAGTATTTCCAACTCTACCTAAGAATGGAAGTTCATCATCAAAATAAGAAATCGCTCTTAATAAATAATGAAGCATTCTAATAAAAATTCCTTGATCTAAATAATTTAATTCATTTTCATATAAAAGTTCAGCCTCTTCTAAAGAAATCCCCTCTGAATTTAAGTCAGAAATTTTTTTTACACTATTATAAATATATTTAATTTGATACCAAGTACCTTTATCTACAATTCCATTTGGCTCTAGATTGAAAATATTTTGAAATGATTTGACACTGTTTTCCGTTTCTACAGTAAATACTTCACTAGCCTCATCATTTTCTAAAATAGCCGGATAATTTTTTCTAATTCTATTTAATTCCCGCTTTAAAATTAAAATGGGATTACCTGCTGTCCCTACTTGCAAGGGAAATCCTGGATAGGATGCTACATTATCAGCCAGTGGTGCATTATAAACGATTTCAATATCATCTCCATAGTAAGTTTTTAAAATTTCTATGGGAGATTTTCCTTGATTAGCTAAGGCTACACTTCCCCATTGAGATAGGCCTTCACAGTCATTATTCTTACCTGAACAGTATCTAGCAAATAATGGTTGAATTTGACCATCTCTAACTATATAGTTATTAAAAATGTCATCAACAATCTTAACAATATTTTCATAAAATTCTCTATCTTCAATAAATGTCTGATCATATTCTGGTAAAGAAGTTATATCAAAATCATATCCTCTTGAACGATACCATTCATTATAAACTCGATTTAAGGCAAAAGACACTTGAGCTAAGACATTGGCTTTAATGGCATCAGTAGGCCAATTTGGATATATTTCACTAGATGCTACATTTTTAATATACTCTGGAAATGGTACAGAAATATTTTTGGCTGTTTTATCATCTGGTGCTCCTAAATGAACAACAATATTAGTAGGAATAGTTGGTTTAATATAGTTTTCTGCCATTAAATAATTCCCCCTGGATTATTAGGAATCATTTTTACATATTGTAAAACTTTAACTCCTCCAAACATAGCAACTTCATACTGTTTATCTGTTTTATAATTTCCATTACTAACTTTTAATTCATACGTGGTATATTTAGGGATTTCAAGTTTTTCCATATTGTATTCCCCCATAGGCGCAGGTAATTTAATATTATCAATAATACCACTAGAGTCAGTTAATCCTTCAAAAAAAGTAACTTTATCATTATCTATTAACTTTGTAATTATTACTTTAGCATTACTAATTGGAATTGCTTGATCCGCAGTAAAAACTTGTACCTTTAATATCCCATTTGTAGGATTTTGTGAAATAAAAGTTTGGTATTCTTGAGTTTGTTCAAACTCTTGTAAAGTCATTTCTTTCATTATGAAGCCTCCTTAATTTTTAAAACTTGACCTATACTTAATTCCATAGATAACAAATTATTCAAATTCATAACCTCATCTACTGTAGTATTATATCTTTTAGCAATATCATATAGATTATCTCCTTTTTTTACTGTATAAGTAATATAACTATTTTCAAATTCATCATATCCTTCACCTAAACATTCTTCTACACCAAACCCTTTTTCTTTGACTCTAATTTTTAAAGTTTGACCAAGTTTTAATAAATTATTTGTTAAATTATTATCTTTTTTTATTTGATCTATAGAAGTATTAAATTTTTTAGCTATAGAATATAAACTATCTCCTTTTTCTACAATATAATTTTCAAAAGTGGTCATTGTCATAGGAGATGTATCTTCTTTAGAATCTATATCTATATTTAATATTTGACCTACTTGTAAAAGATGAGAAGTTAAATTGTTATTTTCCATTAATTGGTCAATACTAATACCAAATCTTTTAGCTATTTCATATAAATTATCACCTTTTTCTACAATATAAGTAGTTGGAGCTTTTGTATCTTCTTGAATTATAAGTACTTGACCTATACTAATAGTATCATTAGCTAATTGATTTAATCGTTTAATTTCATCTACTGTAGTTCCTAATTGTTTAGCAATTCCATATAAACTATCCCCTTTTTGAACTACATATTCTTTCAATTTATCACCTCAATAAACTATATGAAATAATAGGAAAAATTATAATTAGTCAAAAAAAAGAAAGCCTAAGGCTTTAAAAATTCTTCTAACTCATCTTTAGTTTTAAATCCTACTTCACTTTTTAGCACTTTTCCTTGGTCAAATATCATTAAGGTAGGAATAGACATTACTCCATATTCTCTAGCAATATTAGGACATTCATCAACATCTACTTTATATATTGTATAGGAAGTAAGATCATCTTCTAATGAATCGATTACAGAAGACATCATTTTACATGGTCCACACCACTCTGCTTTAAAATCAATTAATATTTTTTCTTTAGCATTTAATACTTTATCTTGAAATTCTTTTTCTTTTATTTCCATTATTTTCATATTTTCTCTCCTTTATTAAAAATATTATACCAAAATTTTAAAAAATTACAAAAAAATGCATTTTTTTATTGACAAAATTCTTACTTTCGGTTAGTATAAAAAGCACCAATTCGGCAATAGGCGAATTGGTCGCTAGTATCACACTAGCCAACCCCTTTTTATTCTTTTTAGAGACTGCCCTCAGGGGGTGCAGTCTCCTTTTTTTCAAAAAAATTAGTTGAGTATTCAAATTCAACTAATTTTTTATTTAGTATATAATTTTTATGTACAATTTCCTACACGATCACATACACTATAACTTAATCCTAACTTATCAGAAGAATATCCAATACATTCATGGCAAAGTCCTGTACTACCAGTGTAACAATTACCATCTGTATTACCACTACTGTTTTTATTGCCACTGTCATTCCAACTATAAGAACGAGAGCCTAATCCTGATTCATGATCTTGAACAGTAAAATGAGCATAATGTTTATGACCAGGATTTCCTACACATGCTGTCTTATTTATAGTACGAGAACTAACAGTAGGAGGTTTAGTGTCAACTTTAATCGTGATTTCAGGACAATAATCCGTGTTACCTGCTTCATCAGTAACACTTTTTTGAACCGTATGACTACCGTTTCCATAATCAAAAGTTTTTATTGAAGTTTTGCAATCACCCCAACTATCACGACATTTTACCGTTAATGTAGTTTTCCTATCTCTCCAACCATCTACAACTGGACTTGTATCTAGACTTTGTGAACACGTAGGGTCTGTTCTATCAATATAGACTCCAGCAGTTCTAGCACTACAACTTTCACTATTGCCAGCTTTATCTTTTATAGTATATGGCGCTATATATTGAGTCGTCTTTTCTTCATTGATTGTTTTAGAACCTCCAGAATAATTTGAATCACATCCACTTCCATTTGGATCTTTACATCCCCATTTAAGTGTTACCTTAGATCTTGTCCAACTAGTATTATTTCCAGTGAAGGTACATTGAGGTTTATAACGATCAACTTTAATACCACTACTAGGATCACAGGTCTTAGTATTTCCTGCTTTATCCATAACTTGACTTCTAACAGGAACAGATCTACCACTTGTATCTCCTATTGTAAGAGTTGTTTGGCTATTATATGACCTGCCATCCTTTGAAATACCATAAGATTTTACGCCACTTGTAGCATCACTTACACTTAAATTTAAACTTACATCGCTAGTATACCAACCATTTAAACCATTTGGACTTGGAGGAGAAACAGAAGTATTACATGTTGGTTTTACCGAATCTTTCTTTATACTAAGAGTTCTACAACTAGTTGAATTACCTGCTTTATCTGCCACTTTATACGATAAGGTTGAATTTCCTTCTCCTCCACCTGAGCCACCTACGGTCCAGTCAAAGTTTGTTCTTAGACTATTTGAATAATTTCCCGTTGCTCCTGTTGTGGTAATATAGGCTTTATCACAGCCACTAGTTGAATCTTTACAATTTGCATTCGTTGATACTTGTTTACTTGTATACCAATTATCATTTCCTTTTGTACCGCTTGCTGTTGGATTACAAGTTGGTGCGACTGAGTCTTTCTTTACTGTTAAAGTTGAACAAGATTTTTCATTTCCAGCTTTATCGGTAACTTTATAAGTTAGATTTGAAGTTCCTTCTCCTCCGCCTGAGCCACCTACGGTCCAGTCAGCATTTGGTCTAAAGCTATTAGTGTAATTTCCTGTTGGTCCACTTGTTGTAATATAGGTTTTATCACAACCACTGGTAGCATCACTACAAGTTGCTTTTGTAACTACTTGTTTACTTGTATACCAGCCGTTTGAACCTGGTGTTCCACTAGTTATGCTAGATGAACAGCTTGGCTTTGTGGCATCTTTTTTAACACTAATTGTACTACAAGTTCTTGTGTTTCCTGCTCTATCAGATACTTTGTAAGTTAAAGTTGAAGCCCCATCTCCTCCACCATCTCCACCAATGGTCCAATTTGAATTTGGTCTTAATTCATTAACAACATTTCTAGTTGCACCACTTGTTGTAATCCAAGTTTTGTCACAGCCACTTCCTCCTGCATTATCACTACATTTTGCTTCTGTTGAAATATTAGATACATACCAACCATTATTACCATTTGGATTTGCTGGACTAACTACATTTCCGCAAGTTGGTGCGATTGTATCTATCATTAAGTTACCAGATTGAGCATTCTTTTGATTATTATAAATATCATATACTTTTGTTTGTAATTTATATATTCCATCAGGATATTTGTCAGATGATATTTTTATTTTTGTTGATACTGATTTTCCTTCACCAATTTCTTTATACTCTAATTCATTTAGTTTTTGGCTTCCCTTATAAATTGAAACAATATATCCAGCAATATCATATTTAGAAGTTATAGCTATATCAATTTGCTTTTGTCCATTAGTATACTGAGTAGCACAGCCACTATTAAAGTTACTTCCACTTATTTTATAAGTAACTGTAATAGCACCATCAGAGTGTTC
>CANQKU010000180.1 GCA_947624535.1 uncultured Bacilli bacterium | reverse complement strand
AAAAGGGCTCTATAAATAAAATATTAGCCATTGCTAAAGAAAGAAAAATTGTAATAGTTGAAAAAGATAGAAATCAAATGGACAAAATAGCACAAACGCAAAAATATCAAGGGGTAATTGCAGTAGTTCCACCATTTGAATATGTAGAAATAGAAGATATATTAGAAGTAGCAAGGCAAAGAAAGGAAGATCCTTTTATTTTAGTTTTAGATAGAATAGAAGATACTCATAATTTAGGAGCGATAATTAGAACTGCTGAAACCGCAGGAGTTCATGGAATAATTATACCAAAAAGAAGAGCTGCTAGTGTAAACAGTACGGTTAGTAAAGTTTCATCAGGAGCTTTAGAATACATTAAAATTGCTAGAGTAAATAATACTTCTGATGCAATAAAAAAATTAAAAGAAAATGGAGTATGGATTTGTGGAACAGATGTAAATGCAACGCAATATTATTTCAATCAGGATTTAAAAGGACCAATTGCAGTGGTTATAGGAAATGAAGAAAATGGAATGAGCGATTTAGTAGAGAAAAATTGTGATTTTTCAGTAAAAATCCCAATGAAAGGAAATATAAAATCTTTAAACGCATCAGTATCAGCTGGAATTGTATTATATGAAATATTAAAACAAAGAGAAATAATCTAAAAATATATAAAAATAAAAGAGAGGATTTTATTATGTATGAAATAAAAATAAAATCAATAGTGATTTTCTTAATGATTATTATGATTGTTATAATTTCTGTAGGAATAACTTTGTATGTAACGACAGATGTGTTTAAGTCAGATGAAGAATTATTTAAAAAGTATATTTCGCAAGATTTAGAAAATATTATGGATGTGTTTGATATCTCTGATGAAGAAGAAATTATAGACATAATACAAAGTAATGACTATATAAATCAAACTAAAGTAAAATTGAATTATTTAGAAAATGAAAATGATCAAGAGGAAATATATACTATAAGTGAAGATGGAACTATTAATAATTCTGAAGAGAAGTCATATAAAAATATTGAGATTACTTATAATGATGAAATACTATCAAAAATAGAACTTTTACAGGAACAAGATTTGTATGGTTTTAGATTATCGAACCTAGTTCAACAATTTGTAACCATGAGAAATGACAATATGGACTATTTTATCTCTAGCATGGGGTATAATGGACAATATTTTTCAGATATACTACATAGAGTTGATTTATCTGGATTATTTCAATTTTCTGATGAAGACATACAAAATATAACTAATACTTATGCTAAAATAATATTTAGTGACATAAGTGCAAAATCTTATTCATCAAAAAGAAATGCTTTAATAACGTTAAATAATGGACAAAGTGTAGAAACAAATTCATACTCATTAACCATAACTAAAAATGAACTTGATAAAATATATAAAAGAATATTAAATCAAGTAGAAAGTGACAATCTAATTTTATCAAAATTAGATGAATTGGATAACAAGTTAGAAGAGTTTGGCGTACTTTTGCCAGAAGGAGAAAGCATACATGAAAAATTTGTAGACAAAGTGCAGGAAATCTCAAATAAAATAGAATATGCTGGAGAGGATACAAGACAAATAATATTTACTGTATATGAAGTAGATGGAGTAACAGTAAGAACATCTATTAAAACGGAAACAAAGGAATTTTTAATAGATTTAGATGAAACAAGTGGAAAAACATTAAGTTTGAAAGCTACTGAATTAACTGATGATGGAACTGACACAAAGATATATTCTTTGGGCCGAATGAGTAATGGAACAGAAAGAATAAGAACGGTAACATATAATGATTCTGTTAGAAATTTAGAATTAACGATAAATACTACAAAAAATGAAGAGCAAATAGATATGTACACGAATTTTGACTATAATGATGAAAAAATATCTATGCTAAATATTGAGGCTGAAACAAAAATTGATTTATCGTCTAATAGTGTGATAAGTGTAACCTTTGAAGATGGGAAAAACTATATATTAAATGATTATGAAGCAAGCAGAGTTATAGATATTTTAAAATCTTTAAAAGATATCTTTATAAATTCATTAGAAGAAAAACAATCAAAAATTAATACGAAGTTATTAAATAATATTTTAATTTGGATTGACCAAAAAGAACAAGAGCAGGCAAATAAAGAGCAAAATGATAAAGAGTTACAAAAACAAAGATTTAATAATCAGTTTATTTTGTATGCAGGAGAAAATTTAAAATACGAACATGTACAAAAACTATTAGAAGTAGTCAGCAAAAATATGTCAGATTATCATGTGGTCAGTGGTACTCAAATACAAATATTAATAGAAGATGGAAAGGAAAATACAGAAAAAGCAGAGGAAATCAAATCTCAATTAGATGATAAACATACTTATAATATTGATATAAATTATGATGAAGATGGATATATAAATTCAATAGATTTATCGGTTTATGAAAAAGATAAAAATAATTAGATAATCAAATAGAAACGTAGATGCAATTAAAAAAATAAATTGTGAAATACAAAATAAAATATAGTTGGGAAAGCTAATATAATAATTTTAAAATAATACTTGCATTTACATAAAAAATGTGGTAGAATATTGTTCGTTAATTAAACACACAAGGTTAGCTAAATTAAAGTTGTGCCTTAAACAGGTCTTTAATAGGCAGTGACCCTTATGGAAGAAATAACAAAAAGGAGGAATAAAAAATGGCAGTAGTTGCAATGAAACAATTACTAGAAGCTG
>CANQKU010000179.1 GCA_947624535.1 uncultured Bacilli bacterium | reverse complement strand
AGGTCATAACGAGCACGACTGGAAATCGTGTGGCGGTCAAAAGCCGCCCGAGGGTTCGAATCCCTCCCACTGCGCCAAAGAAAAGCCTGTAACCTTTTGGGTCACAGGCTTTTTCTGTGTCGCCGTCCCGTCTCGGCGTATGGCCGAGGGGTCGGGGGCAGAAGGGAGTAAAACGGGCTGGAGAACGAGCTGGGGAGGGTGCTCTCCGCCTTATGATGGAAGCAACTGGGCCATGATTTCTGTTTTCCATGCGGCATCTGTGATTTGCGAGACCTGCGCGAAGGAGCGGAAAACCTGAGCAATGATTTTCTCGCTTGGCACACCGGCGTCTAATATGCCAGTGATCTCCTTTGTCGTAAATGGCATAATGACTACGCCGTCGACCTGCTCGTGTGTATTTGTGGACTCCAGCGTTGCGGCCGCCACCGCCCGCCAGATGTTCGTGGTGTTGTGATCCAGTTCGTTGGCCACGAAGAAGGTGATGACCGCTTTGGGCGCCTCGCTGGCCTTCAGATTGAGCGAATGTCGCAGTACCGGTTCCCATTCTCCACGCTTCTGCGCCTGCTTGTTCATCAACGTTACTTCCAACATCACAGCGAGGTCGTCATAGCGGACGACGATATCCCCATCCCCGCCGCCGGCGTGGAACACCGGCTCAAAATCCGCATCCAGCGTGAGGTTAAAGCTGGCATATAGGTCAAAGTTTTTGCCGGAAATATAATACCACGCAATGCCTACAATGTACTCGTATATGGTGGGAACGGATGCGGCCTTATTCACAGCGTCCTGGATCTTTTTGTCATTTTTCCTGTCTGAGAACAGGGGCAAAAGCTCCAAAATGCGCTCCTTTGTATATTTGCTTTCAATGTGCCGGATGAAATCGTCCCTGGCCTTGGAGCGCATAATGCCGCGAATGTTCTCTCTGCCCGTTACGCCGAGCCGCTTTTCAATTTCGGCGATCTTGCCAGCGATTTGCCCCGCATCATAGCCCAGTATTTCTGCCAAGGAACGGTTTGACATGAATTCCCCGTCGATATCCTCCTCGTAGGTCTGATACTCCGCCTCGGTCATTGTTCCAAAGACGTGCGCCGCAAGTACGTCCTCATCAAAAATTTGGGACAACAGCTCCTTGAACGCCAACTCGGGGAGAGGGTCAAATTTGAGCAGGCCGGTCGCGCTGAGAAGTCGCTCTGTTGTGTCCTCGTATTCCCGAATGTCATCGGCTCGGTTCGACTTGCTGTACGCCAAATAAAAATCACGGTTAAATGTCTCGCTTGCCAAAAGCATATGGTCGTGGTTTTTCTCCCAAAACTCGTCCAACGTGAGTTCGTGTCCGCGTCCCACATCAAAAATCGTCTTCCCGCATCCAAACGCTTTTTGCAGCGCGATTTTCCCACGGCCGCTGAGAACATCCATCAGCGCGCCATATGTATCCTCATTCTTCTCTTGCCAAAAGCGGTAAAGAGCTTTGTAAAAAGCATAATAGACAGCTACCTGATGACCCGACTTCCGATTCCTGATGTATCGGGAGAACTCCCCCTCTTGCAGTAGTTCTGCTTTTTGAAACTCTGCGGGAATATCCACCTGAACCTGGTAGAGCCGCTCTTCGATCGCGGATACCGTTCCAATGTTCGCGAAAACAAACGCCTTGCCGGCTTCATCCAAATAGGGATCAAGACCCTGTACCACCGCCATAAGGGCGCTGTGGTCCACCGTATCATTGGCCAGCAATAAGAGAAGCGCCATGATGCACGGGGAGTAGAAAGACATCCTTCCATCTATTGGCTTGGAGAAGATCCGCAGTTTCAGGAGTTGGCGGAGCAACAGAAGGTTGGTATCGTTGATGGGCAGGGTTTCCTCAAGGGGATCCCGGACAATGCGTTCTCTCAAAAAGGCAGTGCCCACAGCAGATTCGTTGCGCTTGGAATCGGCAAGGCCGATCTTGACCAGGTTGCTGGTATAGTGCCTGGCGCGCTGCTCCACAGCTTCATCCAGAACGTTTCTGTCATGGGTGGAGAGGGAAAACGCCGCATCTCTGCTCAGAAACGCGGGTAGGTCATCCCCCAGGTGCTCCATGAGCGCATCATATTTGTCATGCCTTTGGAACACCTCCGGCGAACGCTCAATGGCTCTCTGGTAAAAGATAAATTGGGCGATGCTGGCCGGGTAGGCGGCCCACCTCTCGTCGGGATACTCCGCCTTGATCTCCCGAAGGATCTCAAGGTAGATCCTCAGCGCGTTCAGTACGTCGCTGCGCCTTCCGTTTGTGTCCCAAAGATTGAAAATCTGGCCGGAATTGACTTGCATTTCCATCCCTCCTTCAACGCCTTGCCGCAGTGTTTTTTATTATACTGTACAGATCTTTGCTCGTCAACGCATATTTCCCTATTTTTCGGCGAAATACAAAGTAAAACTGCGAAAAAATGTTGACGATTACGCCGCACGGCGCTATAATAAGCGCAGAAAGCGAAAAAAGCGTATCTCCGCCTATATAGTACGGATTATGGGACTGTTTGTGTGCGAAGATATGGGCAGAACCAAAAAGATGCAGGGGGTGAGAGGATGGAAACTGCGAAATCGATCGGCTCGTACAAAACCACCCTCATCAACAATCGCCGCTATTTGGGGAACAAGTATCGTCTGCTGCCCTTCATCTCCGGTGTGGTGGAGCGCGAGTGCCGGGACATTCAGGTGGTTGCCGATATTTTTGCCGGCACCGGCGCGGTCTCCTCCGCCTTTTCGGACAAACGGCTCATCACCAATGACATTATGTACAGCAATTACGTCTGCAACTTTGCCTGGTTCGGCGCCCAGCCTTATGATCCGGCCAAGATAGCGGAGCTTGTGGTGTACTACAACACGGTAATTGTGGCAGAAGAGAACTATATGACCCAAAACTTTGCGGGCACCTATTTCAGCCGGGACGACTGCGCCAAGATCGGTTTCATCCGCGGGGATATTGAACGGCGGTTTCACCAAGGGGAACTGAACCACCGTGAGCGAGCGATCCTGATCACCTCTCTGCTGTACGCCATGGATAAGATTGCCCTTACCTGCGGCCATTATGATGCTTTCCGGCAAGGCGCCACATCCGATCAGCCTTTGGAGTTGCGACTTCCTCTGGCCCCCCAGGACAACGATCCTGAAAACCAGTGCTTTAACGAAGATGCGAACAACCTTGTAAAGCGCATTACGGCGGATCTGGTCTATATTGACCCCCCCTACAATTCCCGACAATACTGCGACACCTATCACCTGCTGGAAAATGTAGCCCGGTGGGAGAAGCCGGAGGTGTTCGGCGTGGCCCGCAAGATGGATCGCCGCCGTCTGAAGAGCCGCTATTGTACCCGCGAGGCCGTTACCGCGTTTGAGTCGCTCGTTGCGGACATCCAGGCGCGCTATATCCTGCTTTCCTACAACAATATGGCAACCAAGGGAAATAGCCGTTCCAATGCGAAACTGACGGATGAGGACATTCTGCGGATCCTTCGCACCCGGGGCGAAGTTAAGATCTTCTCGTCCGTATATAAGGCATTTAGCGCCGGCCAATCGGACATAAGCGATAACGCCGAGCGGCTGTTTTTGTGTATCTGCGACGAAGGGGAGGGGTAAAGGGTGATTGCCTCTCCCCTCAATTATACCGGGGGAAAATATAAACTGCTCCCTCAAATTCTTCCGCTGTTTCCCGAGAACATCAACACTTTTGTCGATCTCTTTTGTGGCGGCTGCAATGTGGGCTTGAATGTGCCTGCGAACCGAGTGGTTTACAACGATATCGATCAAAATCTCTTGTATCTTTATAACACGCTTAAAAATTTGGATGAGGCGTCCGTCTTCGAGTGGGTATATCAAATTATTGACCAGTACCAGTTGTCTTTGGTGAGCAAAAACGGGTATGCCTTCTATCACTGTGACGGCAGCACAGGACTGGCCGAGTATAACCGGGAGAAATTTCTGCGCCTGCGCGCTGAGTTGAACCGAAGGATCAAAGAAGGACCGTGGGACTACTACTTCTACATCCTGTACTATGTCACCATTGTTTACGCCTTCAACAATCAGATCCGTTATAATCGAAAGGGAGAATATAATCTCCCTGTGGGCAAGCGCGATTTCAACGCGCAAATGCAACAAAAACTCTCCGCTTTTATCGCCCGCATACAGGAGCAAGACTGCCAATTTACCTGCCGGGATTTTCGCCAGGTCGACACTGAGCATTTATCTCCCAAAGACTTTGTCTATGCCGATCCGCCATACCTGATCACCTGCGCGACCTATAATGAACGGGGCGGCTGGGGGGAGCGGGACGAGTTGGATTTGCTGGCCTTTTTGGACGGCCTCCACAGGGACCATGTCCGTTTTGCGCTTTCCAATGTTCTCCGCAGTAAGGGCCGGGAGAATAGGATCCTCTTGAACTGGCTGTCCGACCACAGGGAATATACCGCTATCCCTCTCAGATACAGCTATTCCAATTCAAATTACCACACGAAGGACCGAACCTCCAGCAGTGAGGAGGTTCTGATCGTGAACTACCAGAATAAAGGATCGGCGTAGTACAGTGCCAAATAAGGCGGTCAGTTTTGTCACAAAACTGACCGCCTTATTATGTCTGATCTTAGGGGGACGGGGGTTGGAGGGAGGTCAGGAGAGAAACGGGGTCGGGGGTGGTCATGGGGGGGCGCATGAGGCAGGCGCCGGCGGCGCCGGTGCGGCGGACGGCGGCGATGTTGGATGGGGAGATACCGCCGATGGCGTAGACGGGCAGATCGGTGGCCTGGCACACCTGGCGCAGAAAGTCCAGGCCCCGGCCGGGCAGGCCCTGCTTGCAGGCGGTGTCGAACACGTGGCCGGCGGTGAGGTAGGTACAGCCCAGGGCCTGGGCCTCCCGGGCGTCCTCCGGCGAATGGCAGGACGCGCCCAGGACGGCGAACCGCCCCCGGTCGCCCGGCGCCATCTGCCGCAGGAGGGGCAGGGGCATATGGAGCGCCTCCCCGCCCAGGTCCAGGGCGGTCTGCCAGAAGGTGTGGAGGATGCAGGGCACGCCGTGGCGGGCGCAGATCTCCCGGGCGGAGACGGCCAGGGCCCGGTACGCCGCCGGGGACAGGTCCTTCTCCCGGAGGATGATCCCCCCACACCCGGCCTCCGCCAGCCGCTCCAGCCGGATAAGGAAGTCCTCCTGGCAGAGGGCGCGATTGGTGACAATGAGGATGTCAGACATAGAGGTAGTCGTTGAGCACCGGCTGGAGGCCCTCGCCGGCCATGTCCCGGTACATGGCCTCCAGACTGCGGGCGTCGCTGATCTCAAACTGCTCGTCCCCCTGGGGCTCCGCCCCGGCCTTGCCGGTGTACTTGCTCTCGTGGTCGCCCACGCCGGTGGACACCCCGGCGGAGATCTTGGTGGCGGCGATCTTCACGATGCCGTTTCGGAAGGCGGCGCTCTCCCGGGAGGAGACGGTGATGCCCACATAGGGCAGGAAGATGCGGTAGGCGCAGAGGATCTGGCAAAGCTGCCGCTCCCCCACGTCCAGGGGGCTGACCTTGTCGTTGTTGATGATGGGCCGCAGGCGGGGACAGGACAGGCTCATCTCCGCGTGGGGGTACTTGCGCTGGAGGTAGTAGACGTGCAGGGCGCTGGCCAGGGCGTCCTTGCGGAAGTCGGACAGGCCCAGCAGGGCGGAGAAGGCCACCCCCCGCATCCCGGCCATCAGCGCCCGCTCCTGGGCGTCAAAGCGGTAGGGCCACACCCGCTTGTGGCCCATCAGGTGCAGCGTCTCGTACTTCTTCACGTCGTAGGTCTCCTGGAACACCGTCACATAGTCCGCGCCGCACTGGTGGAGGTAGCGGTACTCGTCGGTGTTCACCGGGTAGATCTCCAGCCCCACCATGCGGAAATACTGCCGGGCCAGCTTGCACGCCTCGCCGATGTAGGCCACGTCGCTCATGGCCCGGCTCTCGCCGGTGAGGAGCAGGATCTCCTCCATGCCGCTCTGGGCGATGACTTGCATCTCCCGCTGGATCTGGTCCAGGTCCAGCTTCATCCGGCGGATGTGGTTGTAGCAGTTGAAGCCGCAGTAGACGCAGTAGTTCTCGCAGTAGTTGGCGATGTAGAGGGGGGTGAAGAGGTAGACGGTGTTGCCGAAGTGCTTGCCCGTCTCCTCCCGGGCCCGCTGGGCCATCCGCTCCAAAAAGGGCTCCGCCGCCGGGGAGAGCAGGGCCTTAAAGTCCTCCGGGGAGCACACCTCCCGCTCCAGCGCCGCCCGCACGTCCCGGGGGGTGTAGGCGGCGGGGTCGTAGGCGTCCATCTGGGCGATGACCTGGGAGGAAATGTCGGAGTCGATCCGCTCCATGCCGGGGAGATAGGCCATGGGGTCGGTGCGGGAGGCGGGGTCCCGCTCCAGGCGGTGCTTTTTCTCCAGCGCCGCCGGGGAGAGGTATTCCGAGTCTACAAAAAACTGGTTTTCCATGTCCCCGCCCCCTTAGTCCCGCAGAAAGCCGGTGAGGGGGTCGGAGGCGGA
>CANQKU010000178.1 GCA_947624535.1 uncultured Bacilli bacterium | reverse complement strand
GACGCTCCAGAGCATCCCGTCGTGATAGGCCACCTGGAGATAGGTGGAGATATCGGCGGAGACGGGGGTCCCCAGATAAATGTCCCGGAGGACGGGAGTATAGCCCTCGGGGGTGACGTAACCGGCGGTGAGGTCGTTGATGATCAGCAGGTTGGCCGCCAGGTCGGCGGTGGTGTAGGTCCCGCCCTGGCCGTCCTCAGCCAGGAGGACGTTGCCCTCGTCGTCGGTGGTCAGGTCCAGGCCGCCGTCGCTATTGTGGCGGAAGTAGCTCTCGGAGACGTAGCCGATGAGCTGGTGGTCCTTGCTGTAAAGTTCCACATAGCCGCTCAGCAGCGCGGAGCGGACGTACAGCGCGCTGTTGCCGCCGCCGGCGGAGCCGACGGTGAGGTCGTAGATGGAGACGACGGTGGCGTCGGCCAGGGACTGGAAGCCGGTGACCTCCTGGCCGTACTTGTGGCCCCGGCTCAGCGCCGTGTAGGTGGTGGGCAGGGCGTAGTTCTCCAGCACGTCGGGCACGACGATGGCCTCGCCTGTCTCGTTGACCACGGGCACCACGCTCTCCTGGTCGCTCTTCCAGATCTCGTAGCCCATCTGCTCGATCTGCTGGGCGGTGCCCAGGATGGCGCCGTCTTCGGAGGTGACGTCGTAGTACATACCGGTGCCCACGTTCATCTGGGCACGGGAGAGGATCTCGCCTTGGGCGTCCCGCAGGACGTAGATCGGGTTGCCGTAGACGTCCTCGTAGGGCAGGTACTCCGTGGTGGTCTGGAGCTCGCCCTTGCTGTTGACCATCTGCTCGCCGGGCAGGATCTCGATGGTGTGGCGGCCGTTGGCGTAGCGGGTGTCGTACCCACCGGCGGAGTTGTCGCCGCCCCAGGTCTTGACCTGGCCGCTGGTGGTGACGGCCACGGCGTTGTACACGCCGCCGCTGACCTCCAGGGCGCGGCCGCCCAGGACCGCCCGCTCGGGGGTCTCGGTGGTGCCGTAGCCGCCGTAGGCCCGGTGTTCGGCGTCGTTGACGCCCCAGCTGATGACCTGGCCGTCCCGCTTCAGGACCCGTGCGTTGGCGGCGATCTTATCCGCCGACAGGGTCAGCGGGTCGTTCAGGGAGGTGTAGGACTGGCTGATGTTGATGGGCCGGGTGTAGACGGCGCCGTCGCCGCCGGTGTTGGTGGCGGGGTTGACCACGCCGTGGTAGTTGTAGCCCCAGGCGAAGACCCGGCCGCTCTTATCCAGCGCTATGGAGTATTGCCGGACGGTCCTGCCGTTGGCGTCCACCTCTCCGGCGGCCACGATGTCCACAATGGCGGAGGAGTAGAGGTCGTTGCCCAGCACACTGCCGCTGGCGTTGGCGTTGATGCCCTGGACCTGGACGGCGGTATACTGCGCGCCGCCACGGGTGCCGATGCCCAGCGCGCCGTACTCGTTGTCGCCCCAGGCCCAGACGGTGCCGTCGGATTTCAGGGCCAGGTTGTGGTTGCCGCCCGCGGCGATCTTCACTACCCCCGTCAGCGGGACGGTGCCGTCGCTGACCTGGGCCAGGACCTCGATGGGGGTGGTGGCCTGGGCGGTGCCGCGGCCCACGCCCAGCTGGCCGTAGTTGTTGCGGCCCCAGGACCACACGGAGCCGTCCGACTTCAGAGCGATGGTGTGGTTGGCGCCCACCTCGATCATGGGGAAGGCCACGTCCTTCTCCGGCGCGGCGCCGCCGTCGCTCTCCAGCAGCTGCGGCGCGGGCACCACGCCCAGCTTGAAGTAGCCCATGTTGCCCCGGTCGTCGCTGACGATGATATAGGTGTACCCGGCGGTCTCAGAGCCCGCCTTCACCAGGCCGAAGTTGGGGTTATAGACCCGGTCGGCCTCGCCCACCACGTTCCCGGCCTGATCCACGTAGTCGCCGTCGGCGTTCACCAGGAAGCAGTTGTTGTCCACGGTGGCCACCCGCTCGTTGGTGGAGAGGAAGGTCAGGCTCTCGGCCTTGGGCGTGTAGGAGAAGGGGCCGTAGGCGTTGAAGCCCAGGTTGGCTACGATGTCCTTGGCGGCGATGCGGATCTCGTCGCCGTAGTTGACGGCGGTGGTGATCTCGCCCTTGGCGGAGATGAATGCGTCGTACTGGACGGTGGTGATGGCGCCGTAGAGGAACTTGACGGTGACGGTCACGTCGTCGGAGGGCATGACGAAGGTGGCCGTGGCGCCGTCCTGGGCGTACACGGGGATCACGTAGGAGCCGTAGTTGTTGGTCTCGGCGGTGACCTGGATGTAGTAGGCGTCGTCGCCCAGGTTGGCGGTCACGGTGACCAGGTCCCCGGCCCGGACGGTGGCCCGGCCATTGAGGATGTCGTTGGCGGCGGTGACGCCGGTGACCCCCACGGGATCGCCGGTGGAGGTGACGGAGACGAAGTTGTTCACCGTGTCGAACCGGCCGGGCACCGGGTTGTAGTTGTCCACCACGTCCAGCTCCAGGGCGTAGGCCGGGTTGCTCCCGGCGGGGCCGTACTCGGCCTCGATGACGAAGTCCGGATCCGCGCCGTCGGCGGGGCCGCTGTCGGCGGCGCCCATGACGAACTGGCCGTAGGCCACGTTGGGCGTGACGGAATCGTCCACCGTGAACGCCAGGGCGCGGGTCTCGTCCAGGTCGTTGAACGCGCGGTAGTGCAGGCGGGTCAGGGACTGGCCCACGGGGATCTCGATGGTGAAGGGCACGCTCTGGCCCACCATGGCCTTGACCCGCTTCTGGGGCGAGGCGGGCTGGCCCAGGTAGCTGTACGTCTCGTTGGCCAGCTGGTCGCTCAGACCCACGGTGTACTCCACGCCGCCGTCGCCGAACTGCTGGACCACCACGGTGACCATGATGGTCACGTCCTCGGCGGGCATGGTGAAGCGGTCGATGGCGTCGCCGGAGGTCAGCGGGCCGGTGCCGTCGCCGGGGGTGAAGCCCAAGGGGATGACCACGCCGCTGGAGGTGACCATAGCCACCGAGCCGATGGCGTACTCCTCGGCCATCATGACATGGGTGTCGATGGCGGTGCCGGCGG
>CANQKU010000177.1 GCA_947624535.1 uncultured Bacilli bacterium | reverse complement strand
GCCGACCTAGATCCTTAGCAGGGACCCCTCTTCAGCCTCTTGAGTACTACTCCAACTTGAAACTTCTATTTAATAATACACTAATAAATATCTTAAGTCAAGTACCTTTGAGCATTTGTTAATCCTTTTGTTAATCATTTTTTAAAATTAACTACCACTATTTAATAAGGTTTTTCTATAATTGTGACAACACTGTTGTCGCAATTGGAAAACAGCATATAAATTTTTCCTAATAAATTTCCTAATAAATTTCCTAATAAACTTCCTAATAAAAAAAGCCCCAAACATTTTATGTTTTCTAAATCATAAAAATATGTTATAATTTGATAAAGAATAAGGGTGATCCTAAATGTTAACAATAACTGATTTAAAAAATGTACTTATATCTTATAATTTAAATACTAAATATGGACCTACTATTTATAAAGATGATTATAAAATAGGTTTAGCTTTAGATATTAAAGATACAACTTTTGGTTATTTAACTAGATATTTTACTTTTGATAATCTTGAAGAAGTTGATACATTTTTAAAAAAATATACTACTTATAAAAAAAGTAATTTAATTAATTTAAGCTTTGATGATTACTTAAGCCCTAATCCATCATTAATATATACATATCAATTAAATGAATTATCTTTAAATGATATGCTTAAATTAACTACTAATTTTAAATCAAAAGATGATTTAACTACTATCTATATTGAAAACATTAATAATTTAACTAAATATTTAATTAACTTATTAGAAAATAATTATCATAATGCTAATCTTAAAAATACTTTAAAAATAACGGAAAATGATTTAAAGTATAACTTAGTTCAAGCTTTAGCTACTTATTATGGTAAAACAAAAACTACCCCTAAAAAAGATATTCCCCTAAAAGAAGCCACTTTAAATACTTCTCTAATAAATGAATTAAATAATAATTTAACTAATATATCTAAGAATAGTTTATCTTATTTAGAAACCTATTTACAAGATTTAATAACTAAAATTAAACAAGAAGAATACTTTGAACAAAATATTATCAATATTTATTCTATTAAAATATATAATTATAATATTGCTATTTTAAATAAACAAATTGCTTTTGTAAATAGTAAAATAGCTTCGGAAAAGAATTTTAATATAAAAGGTAGTAAAATTCATAATATTGATGCGGAATTAAAATCTTTTTTGAAAAATGCTGATGCTCCCCTTAAATATGATATTTTCTTAAAAGATTATCAAAATGACTTAAATACTAAATACAATAATCTTAATTTAAAAAATGCTAGTGAAAAAATAACTGGTATATCATCTAACATTATTAAAGGAAGTAATCCTAAAGAATATTTAAATACTTTATTTAATAGTTTAGATAAAGAATCTAAGGCAGCTTTAGTATTATATAACTCTATCTTTAAACAAGAAATAAATTATCTAATTGATGCTAATTTCCCTCCCCTAGATAGTATTAAAGAAAAACTATCTTCTAATTATGAATTATTAGATGAAATAGTTCATTTAAAAGAGAGTATTCCTTATTTAAAAGATTATTTCTATTTAATAGATTTTAAAAATCTTGATACTTACTTAAATTCATTAATTAATTTAGCTAAAATAATAACTACTATAAATATGACTACTAATATTAAATTAACAGCCTTTACTTTAAATAAAACTAATACTTATCAAGAATTAAGTTTAAATCCTATATATGATGTTGATACTTGCTTAATTACAATATCACCTTTAACTAATATTATTTATGTTAATGCCTCATTAGAAATAGATTATAAAAATAAAGAAATAAATTTAATTAGAAGTGAAAATCTTTATTATAAAGGTAATATTATTTTAAAAGATGATTACTTAAGTATTAATAAATTTTTAAAAAATAATCAAAAAGATAAAAAAAATGGTATAATAATAACTAAGGAATTAAAATTACTTAATACCTACAATTTTAGATTAGGAGAAACTCATGAATAAAGAACAATTTTTAAAAGAATTAAAGAAAAACTTAAAATATTTAAATAATAAAAATCTTAAAGAAGCGTTATCTAAATATGATAATTTAGATAATTATTCTTTAGACCCCCTAAAAGAAGCTAATAAAATATATCAAGAATATAATATTAATATTGTTATTTATCCTAAAATAAGTTTATTTGATGCGATATCTATTATTATTAAAAATATTCAAGAAAAACAAAATATTAAAAATATTATTTTATTCTTTCTTTATTTATTCTTTCTTTTAATAATTATTAAAATACCTTTTATTTATGTTCGGGATATTATTGTAAATATTTTTGGCCTATCTTTTACCGAACAAGCTTATACAATTTGGAACTTAAGCTTTGAAATACTTTATGCTATAGCTACTATCTTAATACTAATTCATTTAATTAAGAAAAAAGCTAATACTTTAAAAAAATGAGTCCTCCCTCATTTTTTTAATTCTAAAGAATATTCATCTTTCTTTAAAAACTTTTCCATACTATTATTAATATATTCCATCTCTATTTTATTTACCAAAGATATTACAGTATCAATTTCTTCTTCCTTAAACTCTACAATATCCTGGCTAACATATTTCTCATAACCTCCAGAGTTATTTTTAGCTTTTAAAAAATAAGTTGGAATATATTTATTTATTAAAGGATAAGCTTTGTATTCTAAATTATTTATTTCATATATTAAATAAGGAATAGCCGTACTTACACTTGCTTTAGCATTAAGATAAACAATATATCCAATATCTAAAGTATTATTCTTTTTAAATTCTTTATAATCTATTTTAATAAATTTTCCTGTTTTAAAATGTTCTTCTAGTTCTTGAATTATATTTTCTAAACGTTTTATCCGGTAATCATTTAAAGTATATTCTAAAGCATTTTTAAAATTTATTAAAGCTTTTTCATAATCACCTTGATTTTTATAAATAACCCCTATCTGATAATAAGCAGCATGTCTTTTATAAAAATCCGCACAAGCTCTTTCAAAAAATATTAAAGCTTCATTTTCTAAATTATGTTCTTTAAGTAACTTACCTGCATACATATTAAAACGGGAATTATCATCTTGAATTTTATGTAATAGTTCTAACCCCTCTTCTTTATTTAATTTAATTAAACAAATAGCCATGATTAAAGTAACAGTTGAACTTTCTCTTGCTTCATCAGTTTTTAAATATTTATTAATGAGACGGAGAGTATGTAAATATTGATGTTCCCCGAATACTTTTTCCATTAAAGTAAATAACTCTGCTGCCCTCAATTTAAACCCTCCTCTTAAGAAATATATTATATAATATGTTAGTTTAAAAAGCAAATTAAATCTCGGCTAATTTTTCTAAAGCTTCGGTAAATGTTTTAGCATAAATTATTTTGATATCAAAGTCATGTTCTTTCGCCAC
>CANQKU010000176.1 GCA_947624535.1 uncultured Bacilli bacterium | reverse complement strand
AATAAAATTGAATATATCAATTTTATTAATTATCATGATAAAAAAGTATTTTATAATCATTTAGCTATGATTAAAATTTATGATAATTTTAAAAAGAATAGTAAAATTAATATCGAATTGGAATTAGAACTTATGTCCCAAAGTGAATTATTTACATTTGTTAATGAAATTAGTGAATGTGCAATTATACAAGAGTCTGATTTAAATTTTTATAAAAAAGGATATGAAACGTTAAATGCTCAAATGAATAAAATCTTAAATAGTAGAAGTTGGAAAATTTTGGAAAAATTAAGAAAATTATATCACAGTATTAAAAAATAGAAAAAACTATTAATATATGATATACTTACAATAGATAAATACGCATGGAGGAGTATATGAAGAAAAAAAGTAACAATGAATATGCAATTGTAGTGGATAATGTATCTAAAAAATTTAAAATATATTATGATAAACCTAATACATTAAAAGAACGTCTAGTTTTTTGGAAAAACTCAAAAGTAAATTATCATGAGGTATTAAAAAACATTAATCTTCAAATAAAAAAAGGCGAGACTGTAGCATTAATTGGTGTTAATGGAAGTGGAAAGTCAACTCTTTTAAAATTGATGACTAAAATTATTTATCCAACTGAAGGTGTAATTACAACAAATGGAAAATTAACTTCATTACTTGAATTAGGCGCAGGGTTTCATCCTGATTTTACAGGCCGTGAAAATATTTATTTCAATGCCTCAATTTTTGGGCTTACTGCTGCTGAAATTGATAAGCGTGTTCAAGATATTATTGACTTTTCAGAGTTAGGAGACTATATCGATACTCCTGTTAGAACTTATTCATCAGGTATGTATATGCGTCTTGCTTTTTCTGTTGCGATTAACGTAGATGCTGAAATTTTATTAATAGATGAAATTTTAGCAGTTGGAGATCAACATTTTCAAGATAAATGTTTTGCTAAATTAGAAGAATTAAAACAGTCAGAAAAAACAATTGTAATTGTTAGTCATAGTTTAGATGCAGTAAGAAAACTATGTAATAGAGGTATTTGGATTTATAATGGTGAAGTTAGAAAAGATGGAAAAATAGATGAAGTAGTTGATGAATATTTGAAGGTGTGTGGTTGATATGTTTAAAGAGTTATATAATTATAGACAACTTTTAAAAAGTAATGTTAGTAAAGAAATTAGAGGAAAATATAAGGGCTCATTTTTAGGCGTTTTATGGAGCTTTGTAAATCCCTTACTTATGACATTAGTATATGCCATAGTTTTTCCATTCATTTTAAAGTCAACTCAACCTCACTATGTTACTTTTATTGTTATTGCCATTTTACCATGGACATGGTTTACTACAGTAATTTCCCAAGGAACAAACACTATTGTAGTTAATGGTGGTATTATTAAAAAGGTTTATTTTCCAAGAGAAATCTTACCTATTTCTATTGTAACTAGTGGAT
Organism: uncultured Bacilli bacterium; assembly: GCA_947624535.1. Taxonomy (GTDB): domain Bacteria; phylum Bacillota_I; class Bacilli_A; order RF39; family UBA660; genus UMGS995. The sequence continues at coordinate 15,038 of CANQKU010000176.1, read as the reverse complement.
TAATCAATTTTTTGATTTCTTGTTTAATTATTGCTATATTCTTAATTTGTAGTGGAATAGGTTTTAGTATTTACATTATATTTTTACCAATAATTGTTTTAATTCAATATATTTTATTGTTAGGCTTAATCTTTATTACGAGTGCAATTGACGTTTATATTAGAGATGCAGAATATATTATTGCATTTTTGGTATCCATGTTATTTTATGGTACACCAATTTTATATTCATCTAATTTATTTCCAGCTAAATTTAGTTGGCTGTTGAAATTAAACCCACTAACAACAATCATAGAGTCATATAGAAATATATTTTATTACCAAACTTTGCCAAATTTAAAAGAATTAGGTATTGTCTTTATTATAAGTAGTATTATTCTAGTAATTGGGTATAAAATATTTAAAAAGTTAGAAAAAGGTTTTGCGGAGGAATTATAAAATGGCAAGAAAAAAAGAAGTAAAAATCGCAGGTGTAGTAACGTTATATAATCCAACGGATAAAGATATTGAAAATATAAATAGTTATATTGATGATATTGAAAAATTATATGTAATAGATAATACGGAAGGACAAGATAATAAAAAAAGACTTCCTAAAAATAAAAAAATTGACTATATTTTTAAAAATGAAAATGTAGGGGTAGCTAAAGCCCTAAATATGGGTGCTGAGTATGCTTTAAAAGATGGATATAAATATTTATTAACAATGGATCAAGACACTACTTTTAAAAAAGGAGTTATGGATAAGTTAAAAGAAGTAATTGAAAAATCTGATATGAAAGATGTTGCCATTGTAACTCCATGGCATAATACAAAATTAATGGATAAAAAGCCTACTGAAGAATATGATGATCCACATGACGTGATGACTTCAGGAAATATTTTGAATTTAGAAATTTTAAAAAAATTAGGTGGATTTAAAGAATGGCTATTTATAGATGGAATAGATATAGAATATTGTTTGAACTTGCATCAACATGGCTACAAAATACTACGAGTTAATTCTGTAGAAATTGATCATAATTTAGGCGATATATTTTATAAAAAAATTAGAAGAAGATTATTTTTATGTACTAATCATGCTCCATTTAGAAGATATTATATTATGAGAAATTATCACTATATTTTTGATATATATAAAGATTATGATCCAGGATATTGCTATAGTTTAATAAGTCAAAAACATAATATGATAGGTGTGTTATTATTTGAAAAACAAAAATATCAAAAAATAAAAAATTATATTTTAGGATTAAGAGATTATAAAAAAGGTGTAAAAGGAAAATATCCATATAACAACTAATATATGAAGGAGTCTAATATGGCAAGAAAAAAAGAAGTAAAAATTGCAGGTGTAGTGACATTATATAATCCAACAGATAAGGATATTGAAAATATCCAAACTTATATCGATGATATCGAAAAATTATATGTAATAGATAATACGGAAGGACAAGATAATAAAAAAAGACTTCCTAAGAATAAGAAAATTGACTATATTTTTAAAAATGAAAATGTAGGGGTAGCTAAAGCCCTAAATATGGGTGCAGAGTATGCCTTAAAAGATGGATATAAATATTTATTAACAATGGATCAAGATACAACTTTTAAAAAAGGGGTTATGGATAAGTTAAAAGATGCAATTTTAGACGTTGATATGAGTAAATATGCCATTGTAACACCATGGCATAATACGAAAGTAAATTTATTAAAAGCAACACTTGGATATGACTATCCTCCAACAGTTGTAACCTCAGCTAATATATTAAATTTGGATATTTTTAAAAAATTAGGTGGGTTTAAAGAATGGCTATTTATAGATGGAATAGATATAGAATATTGCCTACATGCTAGAAAAATGGGATATCAAATCTTGCGAGTTAATCAAGCAGAAGTTGATCATGAATTAGGTGATATTGTTTATAAGAAATTATTTGGAAAAGAGTATATTTGTAGTAATTATGCTCCTATTAGAAGATACTATATTATGAGAAATAATCATTATATCTTTGACATGTATAAAGATTTTGATCCTAATATTTGTTGGTCTTTATTGGAACAAAAAAAACATATGATTAGTGTATTGCTATTTGAAAAACAAAAATATAAAAAGATTAGAAACTACATTAGAGGTTTAAAAGATTATAAAAAAGGTATAAAAGGAAAATATCCATATAAAAATTAAGGAGGAGACGAAGTTGAGTAGAATAAAAGAATTGATGCAAAAAACAATTAGGACAATAAAAGAAGAAGGAATTATTGCATTAGTAAAAAAATGCTTTAGATTTATTTACTTTAGATTAAGTAAAGTTAGTAGAAAATATGATAACTGTTTTAAAGACGTTTTATTTATTAATGGATGCAGCTTACCTCATCCTCAAAGATATCGTGTTACTCATCAAATTGAGCAATTGGAGTCATATGGCTTAAGTTGTGATAAGATAGATTATGACCAACTAACGTTAGATAAAATTAGATATTTTAGAGCATTTGTTTTTTATCGTTGTCCTATTATTCCTGTTGTTGAAGAATTTATAAAAATTGCTAAAGAACATAACAAAACTATCTTTTACGATATAGATGACTTAGTATTTGACTTAGAACATACTAAAGAAATTAAATTTTTAGATACAATGTCCAAAGAAGAAAGAAATCTTTATAATGATGGTGTTATAAGAATGGGAAAAACTTTGGATTTGTGTGAATATGCTATAGCGTCAACTAAAAGATTACAAACTGAAATGTCAAAGCATGTTAAAGAAGTGTATATTAATAGAAATGTTGCTAGTGAAGATATGGTAAAATACTCTGAAATTGCTTTACAGGAAGTCAACAAAGATAGTGGTAAAGTAATTATGGGATATTTATCAGGCTCAATTACTCATAATGATGACTTTAAACTTATCATGCCTACTATTATTAAATTATTAAAGAAATATGATAATCTATATCTACAAATTGTTGGACTTTTAGATTTACCAAATGAAATGAAAGAGGTAAGTGATAAGGTATTAACGTCTCCATTTATGGACTGGAAAGAATTACCAAAACTAATTAGATCTATTGATATTAATTTAGCACCATTAGAAGATACGATTTTTAATGAAGCTAAATCTGAAAATAAATGGACAGAGGCTGCTTTAGTAAAAATTCCTACGGTTGCTTCTAATGTTGGAGCATTTAAAGAGGCAATTGTTGATAATGTAACAGGTCTACTTTGTAATGATGAAAAAGATTGGGAGAAAAATTTATCTAAGTTGATAGAAGATAGTGAGTTTAGAGAAAAACTAGCTGATAATTCTTATGTAGAAGTAATGAAAAAACATATTACTACAAATTCAGGTAGAGGTGTAGCTGAATTTATTAAAAGTAAATTAAGAAAAAATATTTGTTTTGTATTACCATCACCTAATATTAGTGGAGGAAATTTAGTTGCACTAAAGCACGGATTAATATTAAAAAAACATGGTTATGACGTTACTTTAATTAATGTTAACAAACAAACTAGAAAAGTTGATAAGTTATATGAAAAAGATGATTACTTGTTTGTTGTTCCAAAATATCGAACTGAGTTTTTAGCATATGTTGATACTATGGTAGCTACTATGTGGCTTACTTTAGAAGTTGTTCAAAAATATTATAATTGTAAAACAAAAAAATATTTAGTTCAAAATATGGAAGCAGGTTTTTATAAGCCTGGTGAATTTGAAAAAAAACGTGCTAATGCAACGTATTGTAATGTTTTAAATATAGATTATCTTACTATTTCAAAATGGTGTAAAAACTGGTTGAAAGATGATTTTAATGTAAATTGTAAATATGCACCAAATGGAATAGATTTGAAAATTTTTCCACAACGAAAAAGAACATTTGATGGAAAAATTAAAATTCTTATCGAAGGAAATTGTGAAGATCACTATAAAAATGTCGATGAAAGTTTTCAAATTACTAATAAATTAGATCATTTAAAGTATGAGATCCATTATTTATCTTATCAAAAAGAACCTAAAAAATGGTATTATGTTGATAAGTTTTATCATAAAATTCCCCATGATGAAGTTGGAAAAATTTACCAATATTGTGACATTTTAATAAAAACAAGTATCTTAGAGAGTTTTTCTTATCCACCACTTGAAATGATGGCAACTGGTGGGTTTGTAGTTGCTTTACAAAATGGCGGTAATGCTGAGTATTTAAAGAATGATTGTAATGCCTTAACTTATGAACAAGGAAATATAGATGAAGCTATTTCAAAAATAGAAGAGATTGTAACTAATAAAAGTTTAAGAGAAAAACTAGAGAAAAATGGATTAAAAACTGCTAAAGAATATGAATGGAAAAAAATAGAAAAACAAATTTTAGCACTATATGAATAGGAGTATATTATGAAAAAAGAAAAAACTAGCATTAAAATATGTTATATTTTAATATTTATTTTGATAATTGGGTGTATACTAACTTTATTCTTCCCAAAAACACAATATACAACTAAATCATTTGAAGTAGAAAATCCTTCTATAATGGGTGAATTAAAAAATGGAGATATCTTAGAACAACAATTTGTATCTGATGGTAATTATGAAAAAATAGGCTTTTCTTTAGCAACATATTCACAACTTATGAATAATGGTAACTTAGATATAGAAATTATTAATCAAGATGAATCTTCAAGTCATAAAAAAATTAAATTATATAATGTAATAGATAATACACGTTATTATGTTAATTATAAATTTAAAAAAAATAAGATTTATCGCATAAAAATAACTGTTAAAAATATACAAAGTCCAATAACGTTATATACTACAATGACAAAAATGGAAAATACTTATTTAAAATATAATAATTATGATAGAAATGATAATTTACAATTATCATTTATGTCCAAAAAAAATAACTATTTTAATATTTGGTATTATTTAGTTGCCATAGTCTTATTATTATGTTATATAGTTTTAATGAAAGATAAGGAGAATGATTATGAAAATAAGAAATAAGATAATTTTCATATTTGTTATTGCATTAATTGCATTTTTTATTAGTTTTTGTGTAGAATTATTTTTTAATCGTAAGGTAATTACAAAAAATAATTTAGAAAGTGTTGAAATTATCGATTTTAAAGATATTCAAAAAGATGGAAAATGGTACAAAACAATTTCTAATGATGCATATATGGTAGTAAAAATTAAGGACGAGTATGTTAATAAATTTAATTTTGATTATCAATTTTCTGAGGATTTCTTGTGGGAAATAGAGTATAATGATGAAAGAATTAGCCATCAATCTTCCAATTTAATTAATCAAGCAATTAGAAGCATTAATACAAATGTTCAAAATAAAACAATTAAACTATATTTTCATCAAAGTGATATTAAAGTAAAAAATATTATGATTAATAATAAGATATACATAAACTGGTCTAGACAGTTAGTATTATTTCTTTTAATTTTAGGTAGTTTTCTATTAATTTATTACCGAAAGTATTTTTTTAATTATTTAGAAAAAGCTTTCTTATTTATTGGTTTAATTGGTGGAATTTTAATGATTATAGTTTCACCAAAAAATGTATATACTTCATGGGATGATCAAATTCATTTAGAAAATGCAGTTGCATTTTTAAATTCAGAGTATGTTCCGTTTTCATTTGCTTTACGTCTAGTTGAACAGCATTATAAAATTGATGGTTCTACTTTTCAAACACAAGAAGAAAAAATTGCAGTTTACAAGAAATTAAACAAACTGCATAATGAAACAAGAGAAAACTTACTTCAAATTAATAGATATGGAAATAAATATAATAAATTTGTCTATTTCCCATATTACATAGGAATTCAAATTGCTAATATTTTCCATTTTGAATATATAGGAACTTTTATCTTAGCCAAATTAATGAATTTTTTATGCTACATTCTACTCATGTATTTTGCTATAAAAATTAGTACATATGCAAAAAAAATAATATTTATAATTTCATTATTTGTATCTAATATATTTTTAGCTACTCAATTTTCATATGATCCTACAATAACAGCTAGTATTACTTTAGGATTGGCTTTATTTTTAAGATTATTAGAAATGGAAAAAATTAACAAAAAATATTTATTATTATTTATAGGTTGTATTATTTGGGGAAGCTTACCAAAAGCGATTTATGCTCCGTTATTGTTATTAATACTATTTATTCCTAATCAAAAATTTGATAGTAAAAAGCAAGCTTATATTATTAAGAGCTTGGTATGTATTACAACGATTTTATTAATGTCTACGTTTGTATTGCCATTTTTTATGGGAAGTGTTGCAGGAGATGCTAGGGGTGGAAATACAAATGCCAGTGAACAATTAAGTTTAATTTTGCATAATCCATTAAATTATTGTAAAATTTTATTAAAATACTTGATTGTTAGTGGTCCAAATAATTTAATTGGAGATGTATTATTTACAGGTACTGCATATTTAAGAGGATACACAAGTTCAGTTTCTTCTCTTATATATATTACAAACTTAATTTTATTATTATACTTTTTATTTCATGATAATTATGATAAAAAAGTTATTTCTAATAAAATAAAAATAGTATTTGGTATAGTATATTTAGGTATATTTGTATTAATTGCTACAGCAATGTATTTATCATTCACACCTGTTGGAGCTAATGGAATAGCAGGTATTCAGCCAAGATATTTTATTCCAATGCTATTAGTATTACTATTAATATTGGCACCAACTAAAAATATCAAAATTAAACAAAAAAATAGTAGTAATATATTATTGTTACTTATTCCATATTTTTCATTAATGATTATAAACTTTTTTATAGTTTATAGAGGATTAGGCATATAATTGTAATAATCAATAAAATTAAATTTATACTAAAATAATATTGAAATTGAAATTTTAAATATGATATAATCTAATTATCTCTTATGAAAATCATACATAAGTGATTATGTAATTGGTTGAAGAGATATATAAAGTGGTAATTTGAGGATAGAATGTCATCGTCTATCGCGGATTTAGGTTTTTACTTAAGTCTTAAGTGTAAAAAATTCGTAAAAGTTTTTGATGAGATACTGGAAGTGATGCCCAGTCGATTACCTAGACCCACCATAATGGTGGGTTATTTTTTAGGAATTTTTTCTTTATAAATATTAAAAACACGTTTTTCTTTTAAATAAAGATATATTATGATAGAATTATAGTAGGTGATTACATGGAAAAAGTATTGTTAATTATACCAGCATATAATGAAGAAGATAATATTTTAAATACTTATAACTCTATTATAAATTATAATAAAAAAAGTAAAGTAAAATATGACGTAATTGTAATTAATGATTGTTCAACTGATTGTACTAGCGAAATTTGTCATAAAAATAAAATACCTGTGATTGACTTAATTCATAATCTTGGAATTGGTGGTGCTGTTCAAACTGGATATAAATATGCCAAAGAAAATGATTATGATATTGCGGTACAATTTGATGGAGATGGACAACACGATATTAGATATGTCAAAGATATAATCACACCAGTTATTAAAAATGAAGCTGATATGGTAATAGGTTCACGCTTTATTACTAATATTGATACTTTTAAGTCTACTTTTGCTAGAAGAATAGGAATAAAAGTTATTTCAGTATTTATGAAATTTGCAACGGGTAAAAAAATATATGATACGACTTCTGGATTTAGAGCATGCAATAAAAAAATTATTGAAGATTTTTCACTATCTTATCCAAATGAATATCCAGAGCCAATTACAACTGCTGAGTTATTAAAGAAAAAATACACAATTAAAGAAATTCCTGTTGAAATGAAAGAACGTGAAGCAGGAACTTCCTCTATCAAAACTTGGAAAAATATCTACTATATGTTAAATGTAACAATTGCACTATTAATGATTAAAATAAGGAGGTATAAAAAATGCCAATAAGTCTAACAATCACATTAATAGCAGTCGCCTTATTTTTAATTATATTGACGACTTGTATATTAAAAAAAGGTAGAATTTCTGAAAAATATGCAATTCTATGGTATAGTGTATCTTTAATTTTATTATTAGTAGCAATCTTTCCAAATATATTTATAGTAATTTCAAAAAAATTAGGTTTTGATGTCATGTCTAGTTTAATTATTGGAATTTTTATAGGCATACTATTACTATTAGTTATGGCTCAAACAGTGATGATTGCTGGTCAAAAGAAAAAGACAATCCTATTAATTCAAGAAGTATCTCTATTAAAAAAAGAATTAGATAATATAAAGGGTAAAAAATCATGAAAAATAATATTCATACTTTTGTAGTATTAGCTTATAAAGAGTCAAATAAGTTAGAAGATTGTATCAAGTCAGTTCTAAATCAAAGTTTAAAAACAAATGTTGTGATAGCAACTTCTACGCCTAATAAGTATATAGAAAAATTAGCTAAAAAATATAATTTAGAGATTAAAGTTAATAAAAGTAAAGAAAAAGGAATTGGAATGGATTTTGATTTTGCTACAAATTGTGTAAAATCAGAATTAATTACGATATCTCATCAAGATGATATTTATGACTATGATTATGCCAAAAAAATAGTAGATGCATATGAAAAAAATAAAAATGCTTTAATTATTTTTTCAGACTATTATGAAATTAAGGATGATAAAAAAAAGATAAGTAATCTTAACCTTAACATAAAAAGAATATTACTATTTCCGTTAAGAAGTAAATTTTTATCCAAATTTAAATTTATAAAAAGATGGGTACTACGATTTGGAAATGCTATTTGTTGTCCTGCAGTTACATTTGTTACAAAAAATGTTCCAAAGGAAAAATTTAAATGTAATCTAAAATGTAATATAGATTGGTATGCCTGGGAAAAATTATCCAAACTTGATGGTGCTTTCATTTATGTCAAAGATAAATTAATGGGTCATAGAATACATGAAGAGTCAACAACTACAGAAATTATTAATGATAATATAAGAACAAAAGAAGATTTAGAAATCCTAAAAAAATTTTGGCCCTTACCAATTGCTAAAATGATTAATCATTTTTATAAAAATAGTGAAAAATCGAATCAAATAAAAACTAAATAAGCATTTATTTGTAAATTTTATTTTATTATTATATAATATGATTATTAAAGGAGTAAAATTATGAAAGAGAAAAAGAACAAAATAGCAGTTTTAATCCCTTGTTATAACGAGGCTAAAACAATAGAAAAAGTTGTTAAAGACTACAAAAAGGTATTACCAAATGCTGATATTTATGTATATGATAATAATTCCACTGATCATACAGATAAGATTGCTAAAGGTGCAGGTGCAATTGTTAAATATGAATATAAACAGGGTAAGGGTAATGTTATTAGAAGTATGTTCAAAGATATTGATGCAGATTGTTATTTAATGATTGATGGGGATGATACTTATCCTAAAGAAAATGCTAAAGAAATGTGTGATTATATTTTATCAGGACAAGCTGATATGGTAATAGGTGATAGATTATCTTCTACTTATTTTATTGAAAATAAAAGACCATTCCATAATTTTGGTAATAAATTAGTTAGAGGTTTAATTAATACTTTATTTAAAAGTAATGTTAAAGATATTATGACAGGTTATCGTGCTTTTAGTTATGAGTTTGTAAAAACTTTCCCTGTATTATCAAAGGGCTTTGAGATTGAAACTGAAATGACTATTCATGCTTTGGATAAAAATTTTTTAATTAAAGAAATTCCAGTAGAATATCGTGATAGACCAAATGGAAGTGTTTCAAAATTAAATACTTATAGTGATGGTATTAAAGTATTAAAAACTATTGCAAGATTATTTAAAGAATATAAGCCAACTATTTTCTTTAGTTTAATTAGTTTAATATTTTTAATTATTGCATTTATATTTGGTGTTCCAGTTTTTGCTGAATATTTTAAAACAGGATTAGTGCCAAGATATCCAACTTTAATTTTTTCTGGATTTATGCTAATGATTTCTATTTTAATGTTTGTATGTGGTATTATTTTAGAAGTTGTAGTAAAAAAACATAGACAATTATTTGAATTAATCTTAATTAATACAAAGAAAAAGTAGAATAGGAGTTAACTTATGGAGAAAGTATCTCATTTTATAAAAAGTAATTATAAATACTTATTGTATATTTCTATTTTAATAGGTGTTTTTTTACTTTTTTTGTATCATACACAGGTTATTACTTTTTCTAGTAGTAAAAAAATATATTTTATTATTTTGGCAGTGCTTATGATACTTTTTATATCAGTATATTCTTTTATTTTTCAAAAGAAAGAAAAAATTAAACTAGAAAATATATATTTAATAATGATAATTCCAATTGGATTAATGTATTTATGCATTTTTCCAATTAATCAAATTCCCGATGAAAATACTCATTTTGCTCGTATTAATGAAATATCATTAGGTTATTTAATATCAAAAAAAGAAAATAATTTTCAAGGTAGAGATTTAGATGCTAATTTATATAGTGGAGCCTTAGTTACTAGTAAGTATAAAGATATAATTAATGAGATAAAAATTAAAAATAGTAATAAAAAAGCTTTTTATCATTTTGCTAATACTGCTTTATATTCATTTATTAGTTATATACCACAGGTACTAGGATTACTTGTTGGAAAAATTTTCCATTTACCAATCTTACTTCAAGCATATATGGCTAGGCTATTTAATTTTTTGGTATTTGTATTTCTTACATATTTAGCTATTAAAATTATACCTGTTAAAAAGATGGCTATCTTTATAATCATGTTTTTTCCACTTGTTATACAAGAAGCAATATCATTATCTCCTGATGCTTTAACTATAGCAATTACTGCATTTTTAATAGCATATGTTTTGAACCTCAAACAAAATACTGCTTTACCAATTACAAAAAAAGATATAGTTATTTTAAGTATTTGTTCTATTGTATTATCACTTTGTAAAATTGTGTATTTTCCTATTTGCTTTATTGTATTTTTAATACCAAAAGAAAAGTTTAAGTCAAATAAACATAAGCTTTTAACAGTATCCTTTATTATCTTACTTGCACTTATTGTTAATTTAATTTGGTTATCTATTTCATCAGAATTTTTACCTAGTGGCCAAGTAAATTCAAAACAACAAATACAATATATATTTAGGCACATTCCAAGATATATAATGGCTATATTTGCTACCTATACAAAGTGTTTTAATGATTGGTTTTTTAATTCTATTGGTAATTCATTAGGAAATTTCAATATTGTAATACCAGCAATTTATTTATATCCATTGTTAGTATTATTTATTTGTACAGTATTTCTAGATAATAGTAGTAGTAAATATATACTAAATATATACGAAAAGATTATTATAGCTATAATAATAGTAACAGTACTGTTACTAATTACTACAAGTTTATATCTACAATGGACGCCTGTTGCCGCACCAACTGTTTTTGGTATACAGGGTAGATATTTTGTTCCAATATATCTATTGTTACCAATGTTATTTTTTAAACACCATGTAACTCCAAAAATAAATTATTCAAATAAATATGTATATTTATATATAATTACATTAAATTTATTAGTAGTTAGTAGTGTATTTTATCATTTTATTTAGTGAGGACGTGAATATATGATTTTTAGTTTTATAATTCCATTATTATATTTTATTTTAGCTAATGGCTTATTTGTTTCTATATTTAAAAAGGCATTTGGTAAATGTCTTCCAGTTACTATGATGATAACAGCATTTACATATTTTTTTAGTCAAGTAATTTTTCATACATTTAAAATAGGCTTAGCAATAAATATTATATATGCTATTTTGTTTTTAGTTATACTTGCAATAAAATATAAGAAAAAAGATTTAACTGATTTTAAAAATAATTTTTTTTCTAAGGGATTTTATGCATTTTTAGTAATTTTTATTGTTGTCTATATTTTTGATTTTAATAGAACATTTACTATGTGGGATGAGTTTTCACATTGGGGTGTTATGGTAAAAGAAATGATACGTTTGGATAATTTTTATTCAATTAAGGCATCAACTATAATGACTCATAAAGATTATCCACCGATTATGCAACTTTTTGAAATGTTTTATACAACTATATCTGGTGGCTATAATGAAGCATATTTAGAAAGAGCTATGCACTTATTTAGTATATCTTTATTTATTCCAGCTATTTGTGAACAAAATGAAAAATTTAACAAATTTAAATTAAGTGTTAAGTCATTATGCATGATGATAGGTGTATTTTTAGTATTTTGTTTATTTGATTGTCATGGGGTAATTAATACTATTTATACTGATTATGTTATGGCGATTGTTGTTGCTTATTTATTGTTTACAATACTAGTTGAAAAAGATCTATTATCCAAGTTTAGTGTATTTTCTTTAACTATTGGATTATCATTTTTATTATTATTAAAACAAATGGGATTACCGTTATATTGTATGATTGTATTTATGCTACTTTTAAGTTTTTGTATAAAAAATAGGCAAAAACTTTTCCTAAGGAAAAGTTTATTATTACTAGTAATAATTATAATACCACTTCTTTTTTGGAAAGGATGGGGTATGTATGTTGATGAATTGAATACAGTTCAACAGTTTAAATTATCTGATATAAAGATTACAAAGTTAAGAGGAATTATTAATAAAACATCTGGTGAATATTATCAACAAGTTGCTGCTAGTAATTATATAAAAGCAGTAAAAAGTACAGGAATTATGACTTCAACTGTATCTCTTTCATACTTTCAATGTGTAGTATTATCATTAACATTACTATATTTAGTTTGGATATATGGCAAAAAAATTTTGAGTAAGAAGCTGACAGGACTGTTAGGAATAACTTTATCCTTGGGTTCTTTTGGATATGCTTTTGTAATGTTACTTTTATATGTTTTTAGTTTCGGTCCTAGAGAAGGTCCAGCTTTAGCATCTTTTAATAGATATATGCCAACATATATTCTTATTTGTTTATCTATAGTAATCATGCTATTTGTTTTTGTTAACAATAATAAGGATAAAAATGCTAAATTAGTAAAATATTACATTTTAGTAGTTGCAGGTCTATTATTAGTACAAAATCCTAATAAATTACCTAATCTTATGCCAAGAATTATTAAGCCATATAAAAATTTAGCATATGTAGAAACTATTACAAATAAAACTCTAGATAATTCTAATATTTTTGTATTGTCACAAAACGGTAGTATTAATCCATTTGAAATAAAATATTATATTAATCCTAGAGTAACAAATAGAGACTATTCTAATTGGAATTTAAAAGAAGTAAGTAATATTCAACATTATTTTGAAGAAAATGTACAAGATTATATGTTAACGTTTGATTATTTATATGTTATGAATTTAGATGATAGCATTGATTATAGCTTTTTGTTTGAAAATAGTGATGAAATATTGGAAAAAAATCAAGTATATAGAATTATTAATAATAATGGAAAAGTAAAATTAAAAATTGTTAAATAGAAAAAATACAAAAAAGGTTTTAAAACAATCATAAGTAGGTGAAGTAAAGTAAATGTTGGAAAAATTTAAGAGAAAATACAAGTTATATAATTAATTTGTATTTTTTATATTCTTTTTGACAAGAAATAATTTGTTCTATAATTATCTTTTAAATTAGTATCTATTATTTCATTGGCTTGATTTCTAAAAGCTGTAATAAATTTTTCTAAATTTAGTTTTTTATAGGTAGATATATTTGCAATAATGGTTTAATTAAAGTATAATATATTTTGTATGATAATATTAGAAAATAAAAAGTTGAAATTATCACATAAAATAATTTTTAGAATTCTAAAAAGATTTTATTAAAATAAGTTGTGGAAGGAACGTTGTAATGAAAAAAAAGTCATTAGGTATAAATTTTTTATGGAATTCTATTGGATCTTTTACTTTTTTGTTTAGCCAATGGTTATTATCATTAATTGTAATAAGAGTATCTAATAATTTAACTAATGCTGGGGTTTTATCCTTGGCTATTTCTATTACTAATATTTTTCAAAATATTGCTTGTTTCAATGTTAGACCATATATGGTTTCTGACAATATAAATGAATATGAAGTTGAAGATTATTTAACATTTAGAATTATTACAATTATACTATCATTTTGTTTATGTTTTGTTTATATATTATTATTTGGTTATACAACAAAAAAATTGATAATTATTATGCTGTATATGCTATTTAGAATTGGTGATGCTATCATTGATTTGTTTCATGGCTTTGAACAAAGAAAATCAAGAATGGATATAGGAGGTTTTTCTTTGTTTTGTAGAGGAATACTATCTGTAATAAGCTTTTATTTAGGATTAAAAATTTTCAATGATCTAATTATAGCTATTATAATAATGAATTTAACAACCTATATATTTATCTTTTTATATGATTTACCTATGGTAAAAAAGTTTGAAAAATTAAAAATAAATTTTGATAAAAAGAGAATTATAAATCTTTTTTGTCGTTTTTTACCTTTAGCTATAGGAACAGTATTGGGAATTATGGCTACCTCTATTCCAAGACAGATATTTGAAAAAATATCTGGTACTGCCGCCCTTGGAATTTATGCTACAGTGGCAACACCAGCAGTAATTGCTCAAATTGCTGCCTCATATATATATAATCCGTTGTTAGTTGATTTTTCAAAATATAAAAAAGATGGTAATAAAAATAAATTTGTTAAGCTTTTTGTAAATACCAATTTAATAATCTTGATTATTTCAATTGTATGCTATGTATTCTCGTTATTCTTATCAAGACCAGTACTTAATTTATTGTATGGAGAAAAAATTGCTAGTTATTCATATTTATTTAGTATTATAATTTTATATACAGCCTTAACTGGATTTCAATGGTTTTTCCATAATATTCTAATTATATTTAGAAAAATAAAAACATTACTTTTTGTAAATCTTAGTTCTTTTATAGTATGTTTATTGACGGCAACCTTATTCATTAAAAAATTTGATATTAATGGAGTTACTTACACTTTAATTTTAATAACTGCAGTTATGATAATAGAA
>CANQKU010000175.1 GCA_947624535.1 uncultured Bacilli bacterium | reverse complement strand
AACTGCTAGAGAAAATAAAGAAAATTTTATGAGATATTTAAATAATTTATAAAGAGTTACTATTTTCTCTTTTTTTTCTAAATAATTTGTGTTAATAATGTTTTTCATGATATAATGAAATTACACTTATATAATAGATTAAGCTTTTAGTTATTAAAATAAAAGTTAATAGGAGGATAGGGTTTATGGAACAAGATTATTATTCAGAGGATGTATTAAAGAAGCTTCAAAAAATAGAATTAGGTATTTTAAAAGAATTTATTCAAATTTGTGAAAAAAACAATTTAGATTATTTTATGTTTGAAGGTTCTGCTCTTGGTGTAGTTAGACATGGTGGATTTATTCCTTGGGATGATGATATTGATGTAGCTATGCCTAGAAAAGATTACGACAAATTTTTAGAGATTGCTGATAAAAAGTATTCTAAAAAATATTCTATTATGAATAATGATCATAATCCTAAATTCCCATTAATGAATACTAGATGGGGATTAAAAGGAACTGAATATAAAACAGAAGACTTGAAAGACATACCAGGAGAATTTGGGATTTTTTTGGATATCTTTAGTTTAGACAATGTAGCAGACGATGATAAATTAATGAGAAAACAGGTTACTAAAGCTTGGATTTATGAAAAGTTTTTAGTATTAAGTGGAGTTAAAAAACCTACTTTATATTGTTATGGAATAAAAAGAAAAATATTACATAGCATTTTCTTTGTTGCACATTATGTATTAAAATTATTCCATTTAAATAGTCGATTTTTTTATAAAAAATCACTGAAATATACATTACAATACAAAGATGACGAAACTAAACGCTTCGCCTATATGTTTCATCCACAAAGATATATGGGTGTTATTAATAAATCAGACGTTTATCCATTAAGGAAAATGAAATTTGAAAATTTAGAGGTTAATGTTGCTAATCATGTAGAAAAATATTTGGAAACTAGATATGGTGATTATATGACATTGCCACCAGAAGATAAAAGACATATTCATCCACCATATCATTTAAAATTTTAATTAACTTTAATCATCTAAAATTAGAATATATAGTAAAAATATTTATTTAATATATCATATTAAGATATATTAGCATTAGTCAGGGGAATTTAAAATGAGTGAAGTAAGAAAGTCAAATTATGAATTACTAAGAATTGTTTCAATGTTTTTAATTGTGCTGTACCATGTTATTGTTCATGGTCATGTGTTATTAAACTCTCAAAATGGGGGATTTAGCATTGTAATTTTTTTTATAAAACTTTTTACTTTAGTTCATGTTAATTCATTTATACTGATGACTGGATATTTTCAATGTGATAAAAAATTTAAAATGTCTAAAGTGTGGAAATTAATAAATATGGGATTATTTTATAGAATAATAATCATAGTACTATTTAGTTTTTTAGGTTTAATTACAGTTTCAAAATTAGATATTTTAAAGCAATCGTCTATTTTTTGTATTGGCCAGTATTGGTTTGTGAGAATATACATTGTTTTATATTGTCTTGCCCCATTTTTAAATATACTTATCTCTAAATTATCAAAAAGTGATTATTTAAAAATGCTAGGCGTTTTATTTATAATTTTTTCATTATTACCTTTTATTACAGGAAATCAAGCATTTGAAAATACTGGTTATACTTTATATCAAATGGTACTTATGTATTTAATTGGTGGATATTTAAAACATTATCCTTTAGATAAAAGTTATCTATTTAAAAGATATTCTAAGAGTTTATACCAGCTTATATTAATTACTATTATTTTTATTAGTATTTTGATGAATGGAGCAGGTTTTATTATGTCATATTCTTTTAAAAATGTAAATTCTATTACAGGTTTTATTTTTAATAATTTACATGAGAGTCTAACACAATATTCAAATCCATTTATTATTATTCAGTCAATTGCTTTCTTTTGCCTATTTTGTACATTTAATGTACAAAATAAACTTGTTAACAAGTTATCATCATTGACTTTAGGTATTTATATGATACATGATAACACATACGTTAGATCTAATATATACAAATGGTTAAAAATAGATGCTGGACCAATTACATCATATAAATTTATTATATATATTTTTGTAGTAACAATATTTATATTCATAACTTGTGCTATTATTGAGTGGATTAGGCAGATTATATTTAAATTTATTTATAATAGAAAAATCTCTACTAAACTGAGAGATAAATTCAATAATTGGATACGTAGTATAAAGATATTAAATTTAGACTAAAACATTAAATTAATATGCGTAAAAACAAGGGTTTCTCTTGTTTTTTTGTGTCGGTTTATGGTATATTTTCTATAGAGGGTGAGATAATGATAGATAATTTAATAGAAATTTCAAAAATAGTTGGAATGAGGAATGATTATGTCCAAGCAGGTGGTGGAAATAATTCAGTAAAACTAGATAATAGGTATATGGCAATTAAGTCATCAGGATGCTTATTATCTGATATGAAAATAAATGAGGGGTATACAATAGTAGATTATCAAGAAATAAAAAAGATGCTTTTAGAGGAAATTGACTCTTCAGAAAAAATATTAAAAAAAGCACATGTCATGGGGAAAAAAGCCTCAATCGAAGTATTTTTGCATGCATTTTGTAAAAAATATACTATTCATATCCATTCCTTATTATCAAATATTTTATTAGCTAGAAATAATTGTAGGCAAGAAATTGAACAACTATTTCCAAAAGCTATTTTAATTGATTATACAACACCAGGAGTAGAGCTAGCTCAAGAGATGATCAAAAGCTATAAAGACCAAGAAATTATATTTTTAAAAAATCATGGATTAATAGTGACTTCTGATGATTATGATAAAATTAGTGAATTAATTAGCCATGTAGATGCTACAATTTCCAAATATTTAAATATTGATTTTTCTTCATACGAACATGTTACAGAAATCTATTCATTTATTAAAAAATACTCAGATGATCTAGTCTTTTTATCAGAAGATAAAGATATTTACAAAGCTTTAGAAATTAATCACAATAAATTGTGGAATTATAAATTTTGTCCAGATTGTATTGTCTATTGCGGACCTAAAGAATTAAGCCTAGACCATTTAGAAGCATCAAAGTTTGATCAACATATAAAAGATTATGGTAAAATTACTTTAGTAGTTTACGATAACAACATATATATATGCGCTAATAGTTTAAAAAGAGCTAGAGAAATTGAGTCAGTACTTAGCTTTAGTGCTAAAATATTTATAAACAATCAAACTCACAAATTAGATTATTTGTCAGAAGATGAAGTTTCTAAATTATACAATAGCGACTTTGAAAAATATAGACAAAATATGAAGTAGAAAGTAGGTTTTTTATGAAAGTTATAATACCAATGACAGGCTATGGCTCACGTTTTGTAAAAGCAGGCTATAAAGAATTAAAACCCTTAATCAAAGTTAATGGTAGACCAATTATCGAATGGATTGTAACAGGTATGTATAGTAAAGATGATGAATTTTTATTTATTTGTAGAGAAGAACATTTAAATACTATCAGTGGCATGAGAGAATTATTAACCTCTTTAGCACCACATACTAAAATATATGAAATAAAAAATTGGGAAAAAAATGGACCAGTTTATGACGTTTTAAAAGCTAGTTGTGAAATAGATGATGATGAACAATGCATTATTAATTACTGTGATTTTTATAATACATGGGATTATAAAAAATTTAAAGCTGACGTTTCTAAAAGAAATTGTGATGGTGCGATACCTTGTTATACAGGATTTCATCCCCATTTATTAATCAAGAAAAATGTGTATGCTTCTTGCTTAACTGATAAAGATGACAATTTAATAGAAATTAGAGAAAAATATTCTTTTGAAGAAGATAAAACAAAAGCTAAACATTCACCAGGTATATATTATTTTAAAACTGGAAAACTATTAAAAAAATACTGTCAAGCTTTAGTAGATGATGATAATAGATTGAATGGAGAATTTTATGCTAGTTTACCATTTAATTATATGGTAAAAGATAATCTAAAAGTTTGGGTGCCTATTTGTGTTGATAAATTTTGTCAATGGGGTACACCTGAAGATATGCAAGATTACTTATTTTGGATTGATATTGTAAGGAGGTTTAAGGCATGACAAAAGTATTAATACCAATGGCTGGTGCGGGAAAAAGATTTTCAACTGCTGGATATAAAGAAAGTAAGCCAGTCATAAAAACAACTGATCATCATACAGGTGTTAAACTTCCTATGGTAGTTTGTGCCACAAAAGATTTACCATTTGTAGAAATTGATGGTTCTAATTTAATTTATATTGATCGTGATTTTCACAAAGCTCAAAACGTAGAAGAAGAAATTAAAAAGTATTATCCTAAAGCTTTATTTGTAACTTCTGATAAATTAACTGAGGGTCAAGCCTGTTCTTGCTTACTTGCTGAAAAATATATTGATAATGATGAGCCATTATTAATTGCAGGATGCGATAACGGAATGATTTTTAATCAAGATAAATTAAATGATTTAACAAATAAATGTGATGTCATTGCTTTTACTTACACCAATTGTCCAGCCGTTTTAGAAAATCCATGTGCATATGGCTGGTATGGCTGTGATGAAGATAAAAAAATTACTGATATTTCTATAAAGAAACCCTTAAGTGATGACTTATTAAATGACCATGCAGTAGTCGCAACATTTTGGTTTAAAAGTGGAAAAATATTTGTTGAAAGCGCCAAAAAAATGATTAAAGAAAATGACCGTATCAACAATGAATTTTATGTTGATGAAGTAGTTAAACACGCTAAAGAGTTAGGCTATGATGTTAGATTATTTGATATTGAAAGATACATAGGATGGGGAACTCCAAAAGATTATGAAAATTATGAAAATACTTTAAACTACTGGAAAGAATTTTATAATAGTTCAGCATATTTAGGTGACAAATGAAAGCTAGTTTAATAGACTTATACAACAAAAATAAAAAATTAGTAAGATTTCTATTCATAATTTTTATTTTAAAATTAGTTTTAGCTGGATTATTCTCATCAGATTATCAAGACTTAATGTTTATTCCATTTATGAATAATTTTTTAAGTCATATCCATAATGGAGAAATATTTTTCAACCCATATCAAACTTGGTATTTGTTAAAAACTGGGTATAGTTTTCCATATCAATTTGTAATGATAATTATAGAAAGCATTGGAACAATTTTAATTAATATTTTTCATATTAAAAATATTTTTATGACAAACTTATTTTTTAAAATTCCCATTATAATTTTTGATCTTATTGGCTTAATCTTCTTATTTAAGATATTTCCAACTAGAAAAAAAGAGATTAGTATTTTATACTACACATCTCCTATAATTATATATTCATCATACATTCATAGCCAATTAGATATCGTTCCTATTGCAATTATAATAATATCTATTTATTATTTAGTAGTAGGAAGTAAAAAACAAAATCCCTTATTTGCTCTATTTTTAGCTTTAGCAATTATGACTAAACATAGTATTATGATTATTGCACCTATCTTGTTTATTTATTTATATAAAAAAGATGGATTAAAAGAAGCTCTAAAAGCATTTTTATTAACAATCATAATAATCTTGGCTTTAGCTTTACCATTTATAAGTGATGGTTATATTTATAATGTCGTATTTAATACTGAACAAAATGTAATTTTAAACATGTTTATGGATTATGGAAGAGTAAAATTATATTTAGCTTTAGCAGTCTTGTTTATGATTTATCTAAATGCTTTTGTTATAGGTAGTATCAATAAAAACTTATTATTTGGATACTGTGCAATGTGCTTTTCCGTATTTGTTGCGTTAATACCACCTATGCCTGCTTGGTTTGTTTGGGTACTTCCATTTATGATTTGCGTAATAGCATCTGATAATGTAAAAAATAAAGAAAAAATTATGCAAGTATATTACTTATTTAATATCTTATATTTAGTTTATATGATTTTTTGTCATTCCACTAAATATGTTGATATTACATTCTTATCAACTAAATTAGACTTTATAAAAATTCACAACAAAGAAATCATCAATATTATATTTACCTTATTTGAAACTGTATTTTTGTATATGATCTTTATTTTATATAAAAATGGATTAGAAAGTAACTCATTGTATAAAAGAAAGCATACCCCATTTATCATTGGTATAGCAGGTGATAGTGGAAGTGGTAAGTCAACCTTAGTTTCTACCATACAAAGTATGTTTTACCATGAAAAAATTCTTTTAATTGAAGGTGATGGTGACCACAAATGGGAACGTAATGAAAAAATGTGGGAGCAATACACTCATTTAAATCCAAAAGCTAATTATTTATATAGACAAGCTCAAAACATTGAACAATTAAGAAATGGTAGAAAAGTAAATAGAGTAGACTATAATCATAAGACAGGTAAATTTAGTAATCAATATCAAATTAGACAAAAAAAATATATTATTCTAAATGGACTTCATACTTTATATTTACCTCAATTAAGAAATAATCTAGATTTAAAAATTTATATGGATACTGATGATAAATTAAAGAAATTTTGGAAAATTAGAAGAGATTTAAATTCTAGAGGGCATAGTTTAGAATCCATTTTAAAAAGTATAGAAAAAAGAGATAAAGATTACAAAAAATATATTTTACCTCAAAAAGAGTATGCTGATTTAATTATTACTTATTTTGATAAAAAATTAACTGCTAAGCAATATGGTACAGATTATCAAGAAAAAGTAGATTTGAAATTTACATTTTCATCAGCGATTGACTTAGAGCCAATTATTAGTCACTTAGAAACCTATGGTGTTTTTGCTAAATATGACTTTAGTAGTGATTTAAATTCACAAACAATTATTTTTAGTTATGATCAATATAATAATGCTAATATTAATTTCGATGACGTTTTAAATCAAGTAATATCTCATCCTGAAGAATTATCTATTAGAACGGGTAAGTTAAAAAATAATCAAGAGGGATTAATTAAACTTATTATGATTGGAATTATTAATCAAAAATTAATGGAAAGAGAGTAGAAAAATATGAAATTATCAATTGTAATACCATGTTATAATGAAAAGGAAAATATTCCACTAATTTTAAAAAGATTTAATGAAGTAATAAAAAATCAAGATATTGAAGTAATTATGGTAGATAATGGCTCAACTGATGGATCTAGTGAGTTGTTAAAAAAATTAGTTAAAAAGTATTCTTTTGCTAAACTTACGACAGTAAAACAAAATAAGGGATATGGCTACGGAATATTACAAGGACTAAA
>CANQKU010000174.1 GCA_947624535.1 uncultured Bacilli bacterium | reverse complement strand
AAGAAGTACCGGGAGGTGGACGTGTTCCTCATGGACGACGTGCAGTTCATCGCCGGGAAGAACGCCAGCGAGGAGGAGCTGTTCCACACCTTCAACGCCCTGCACGAGCGGAAAAAGCAGATCGTCTTCACCTCCGACCGGCCCCCCCAGGAGATGCTGCGGTTGGAGGAGCGGCTGAAGACCCGGTTCGAGTGGGGCCTGGCCGCGGACATCCAGCCCCCCGACTACGAGACGAGGGTGGCCATCGTGAAGAACAAGGCCATCGCCCGGGGAATCCAGCTGCCCGACTCGGTGCTCCAATACGTGGCGGAGAACATCACCGCCAACGTCCGGCAGATCGAGGGGACGGTGAGCAAGCTGGTGGCCATGCACGAGCTGGAAGGAGTGCAGATCAACGTGGACAACGTGATCCGGGCCCTGCGGGATATGCTCTCCACCAAAAACGAGTTCCTCCCCTCCCCCGACCTCATCATCAGCGAAACCGCCCAGTTCTACGAGCTGGACGCGGAGAGCATCAAGGGCCAGGGCCAGAACAAGAACACCTCCTCCGCCCGGAATGTGGCCATGTACCTCATCCGCAACATGACAGACCTCTCTTTGCAGGAGATCGGCGCCATCTTCAACAACCGCCACTACTCCACCGTCATTTCCAGCATCAAGCGGGTGGAAAAGCTCCTGAAGGAGGACCCCGACCTGGGGGAGATCATCCGGGATCTCAAGAGCTCCATCAACGGGAAATTTGAGTGACCGGGTTTCCACAAACTCCACCCCATTTTCTGTGGATGTGGTGTGGAGAAAATGTGGAAGGTCTTCTTTTCCACAAATCTTCCACCTCCCCCGCCGGATCTCCACATCCTCCCCGTGGACGACCCAGCCCTTGCCCGGGGCGGGCTCCCCGGCTTTTTCCACAAGTTCCACCCCTCTAAGAACTATATACTAACTAAGAAACCTGGTTTTTTTAAAAACAGCGCGAGCCCCCCTTTTTTTGACCGGGGGCAGGCGCGAAAGAAAGGTAAGGTGACCCCCATGCGTTTTACCTGCGAAAAGGCCCTGCTGCAAAACGCCATCATGACCACCGGCCGGGCGGTGGCGGTCAAGACCTCCATCCCCGCCCTGGAGGGGATCTTGATCGAGGCCATGGGCTTTCTCCGGCTGACGGGCTACAATTTGGAGACGGGCATCCAGACCTCCGTCTCCGCCCAGATCGAGGAGGAGGGCACCCTGGTCCTCTCCGCCCGCCTCTTTGGGGAGATCGTCCGCAAGCTCCCCGACGAGCCGGTCACCCTCTCCTCCCAGGGGCTCACCGTCCAGATCGACTGCGGCATGAGCCACTACACCCTTCAGGCCATCGACCCCGGGGAGTTCCCCGAGCTGCCCCAGGTCCGGGGGGAGAACGAGATCGTTATGAAACAGCAGGACCTCAAAAGCATGATCGGCGAGACCATCTTCGCCGTGTCCAGCCAGGACATCCGGCCCGTCCACACCGGCTCCCTCTTTGAGGTGGAGAACGACACCCTCACGGTGGTGAGCCTGGACGGCTTCCGGCTGGCCCTGCGGCGGGAGAAGTTCGTCAAGAACCTGGGGGATCTGTCCTACTCCTTCGTGGTGCCCTCCTTCGCCCTGGGAGAGGTGGAGAAGATCTGCGGGGAGACGGAGGACACCATCTCGGTGGCCCAGGGGCAGAGCCACATCCTCTTCACCGTGGGGGACACCATCGTGGTCTGCCGCCGGTTGGAGGGCCAGTTCCTCAACTACAAGCAGTCCATCCCCCGGGAGAACAAGATCAAGATCACCGCGCTGAAGCGGGACCTGCTGGCCTCCATCGGCCGGGTGAGCCTGATCCTCAGCGACAAGCTCAAAAGCCCCCTGCGCTGTACCTTCATCGAGAACAACGTCCACATCACCACCAAGTCGGTCATCGGCGACGCCAGCGACGTCTGCCCGGTGGAGGGGGACGGCCAGGGGCTGGAGATCGGCTTTGACAACCGCTACCTCTCCGACGCTCTGCGCTTCGCCCCGGCGGACAAGGTGCGCCTGGAGCTGGGCAGCCCCGTCTCCCCCTGCGTCATCCTGCCCGAGCAGGCGGAGGACGAGAGCTTCCTCTACCTGGTCCTCCCCGTCCGGCTAAAGGCGGGGGACTGAGGCGGTATCCAAAAGAAAGGGGGCGTCTGACGTGCGGGAGATCCACATCACCACCGAGTATATCAAGCTGGACGCCCTGCTGAAATTCGCCGGTCTGACCGACACCGGCGGGGAGGCCAAGGAGGCCATCCAGCAAGGCGAGGTGAAGGTGAACGGGGAGGTGTGCGCCATGCGGGGCCGGAAGTGCCGCCCCGGGGACGGCGTGGAGTTTCGGGGGGAGCGCCTGAGGGTATGCGGGTAGATTCTCTCACCCTGGACTTCTGGCGCAACTACCCCCACGCCAAGCTGGACTTCGCCCCGGGGGTGAACGTCTTTTACGGCCAGAACGCCCAGGGCAAGACCAACCTGTTGGAGGCCCTGGCCTACCTCTCCTCCGCCAGGAGCCACCGGGCCCGGTACGACCGGGACCTGATCACCTTCGGCGTGGACCACGGCTTTCTCACCGGGGAGGTGTGGAACGGCGCCCGGGCGGTGACCTTGGAGGTCCGGCTGGCCCGGGCGGGGCGGCGGCAGCTTTTTGCCAACGGCGTGCGCCTGCGCTCCGGCGCGGAGCTGGCCGACTCCCTGCGCACCGTCCTCTTCTGCCCCGAGGACCTCTTTCTGGTCAAGGCCGGGGCGGCGGAGCGGCGGCGGTTCTTCGACCAGCACATCTGCCAGCTTCGGGGCCGGTACGCCGCGGCCCTGGCGGAGTATAAAAAGCTCCACGAGCACAAGACCCGGATCCTGAAGGACTGGCCGGAGCACCCGGACCTGTTGGAGGCCCTGGACGACTTCTCCCTCCGCATGGCCCAGACCGGGGCGGTGCTGATCCACTACCGGGCCCACTTCGTGGAGAAACTGCGGGCCCACGCCCCGGCCATCCACGCCCAGTGTTCCGGCGGGCGGGAGCGGCTGGAACTGACCTACCGCACCGTCTCCACCGTGGCCGACCCCCTGGCGGGGAGCAAGGCCATCTTCCAGGGCCTGTTGGAGCACCAGCAGACCCACCGGCAGGCGGAGCTGGACAGCCGGCAGTGCCTCACCGGGCCCCACAAGGACGATTTGGAGATCTCCATCGATGGCCAGAGCGCCAAGGACTACGCCTCCCAGGGCCAGACCCGGACGGCGGCCCTGGCGCTGAAGCTGGGGGCCCGGGAACTCTTTTACGCCGACAGCGGCCAGTGGCCGGTGCTGCTGCTGGACGACGTGCTCTCCGAGCTGGACGCCCAGCGCCGGGACTTCGTGCTGGAACACATCCAGGGCGGGCAGGTGTTCATCACCTGCTGTGAGGAGGGGGACTTCCCCTCCGCCCGGCGGTTCCTCATCCGGGAAGGGCAGGTGCTGGGCTAGATGTACCTCCAC
>CANQKU010000173.1 GCA_947624535.1 uncultured Bacilli bacterium | reverse complement strand
GCCGGTCGAACCACAACGCCACCCCCGCCACGATCAGGGCGGCCAGGATGGGGGGCAGGCAGGCCCACAGGGCGTTGCCCACGGTGCCGCCGCCCGCGCCCTTCAGGGAGCCGAACAGGGTGTTGAAGATCTCGGCCAGGGTGATGTGGAAGGAGTGGGAGGCCCAGTGGACCACGACCAAAATCACCACCGCCGCCACGTAGGCCAGGGCGACGGCCAGGTAGCCCAGCACGGAGCCCTTGAGCCGCTGGTCCACGGTCTTGGGCAGGTACATGGTCGCCTCGTCCCCGTTCACCGCGGCCCGGAGCTTGTCCAGCCCCCGGGCGAGCTTGGAGAAGTCCTGGCGGACGGCGGCGGCGAAGTCCGATCGCTCGTCTGTAAAGGTGCGGGTCTTCCAGGTGGAGTCGGTGCCGATGGAGTTGACGATCCCCGCCATGCGGATGAAGAAGACCATCAGGTTGAAGAAGGGCAGCAGGGGCACCAGCCACCAGTTTTTTCGGTAGTACTTCCGCAGATCCGGGAACTGCCGCAGAAAGCTCAGCCCGGCGAAGAAGTAGAGGTAGCCGCAGACGGTGTACAGCCCAAAGAGCACGCCGGTGGCCATGAGGATGGTGGTGCCGGAAAAGCCCAGGAAGATCATGCAGATGGTGGCCAGATACCAGATCATCCGGGGGAAGGCGAAGGTGTGGTCGTACATCAACGTGCGGACGTTGATGTCGGTAAAGAGCTTGCGGGGGGTGAGCTTGTCGGTGTCCATGAACATCTTGGACACCTCCAGGCTGCCCCTCTGCCAGCGTTGGCGCTGGGTGTAGAGCTTGTCCAGGTCCTCGATGGGGTCGGTGAGGAAGATGGAGTCCACGCTGGTGCGGACCTTTTCGCCCTGGAGGTAGCGCATCTGGAAGGTGAGCTGGGTGTCCTCGCAGATGGTGTCGGTGTTGTAGAGCCAGGACTTGAGGATGGCGGACTTGCGGAAGGCGGAAAAAGCCCCCGAGAGGGTGTAGATGGTGTTGGTCTCGCTGGCGTAGTTGCGCCCGGCCAGGAACGCCTGGGCGTACTCCATAAATTCCAACCGCCGCAGGAGCAGGCCGGGGCCCTTGTACTCCTCCACCTTCTCGGGGTCTGTCAAAATACTGCCGGTGACGCAGTTGCAGGACAAATCGGACTCGAACAGCTCCACCAGATTGGTCAGGGCGTGGGGCTCCAGCAGGCCGTCGGAGTCGATGTGGACGATGTATTTGCCCTCGGAGTTGTAGAGGGCCAGGTTCAGCGCCCGGGACTTGCCCTGCTGGGCGTTGAGCCACTGCATATGCAGCTCCGGGAACAGGTCCTGGCACCGGGTGTAGACCTCAAAGGAGTTGTCCCGGCTCAGGTTGTTCACCAGGAAGATGCGGATGGACTTGTTGGGGTAGGTGCTGTCGTTGATGGAGCGCAGACAGGCCTCCAGCGTCTCGGCCGAGTTGTAGACCGGGACGATGATGGAGATCTCGGGATAGATGGTGGGCTTGTCCTTTTTGTCGTACTCCCGGCGGCGCTTGAGCAGGATGAAAAAGCTGCCCAGGGAGGGGAGGATCTCCATCACCATGGGAATGGCGATCCAGGCGGCCCAGAAGATGAAGGAGTTGAAGAACCTATTCAGAAACATCCCCATCTCCATACTTGAAACTCCCCACTTTCATGCTGACGATCTGCGGTTTGGTGAACACATAGAAATAGAGGAGGACGGACAACCCGTAGAAGATGAACCGGCCCACCAGGCTGTGGGCGACGTAGTAGGTCTGGGGCCCTCCGAAGTAGATGATCTCACAGATAACGATGACGCGCAGGACGTTGGCCAGGATGATGCCCGCCGTGCCCAGAAGGGCCAGCACCACCCGCTGGTTGCGGGTGTACACCCGGAAGAAGCAGAGCAGGGAGAGGTAGGCCATGATCTCGATGATGCCCGAGCACTCAAAGTCGATCTGGAGGGTCATGGCGCCGCCGGCGGCCTGGATGAACAGGACGCTGTATCGGAAATAGGCGGCGAAGGTGTGGGTCAGCGAGCCGAACAGGCCGGCCACGGCGGCCACCATCTGGCCTAGGGGCCGGGTGAGCACGGGCTGAACCAGGAGCATCAGGAAAATGAACAGCCCCCCGCTGCCCAGCACGAAGTGCCAGAAGTTCAGCTCCGCCCGGTCCATCACCCGCAGGAGATACCACCACACCACCGCCAGGACGGCGCAGATGATGAGCCTGGCGATCATTTCTCCCCGCCTTCGTCCGCGCCGTCCCGCTCAGCCTTGCGGCGGGCCTGGCGGCGGCGGAGCTCCGCCGCGCCCATGGGGGCGGCCACCGTCCCGGCGGCCAGCAGGGCCAGGAGGGCGGGGCCGGTGGAGGTGCCGGCGGTGCGGACCCACTGGGGGCCGATGCGGCCAAAGTGGGCGTCGATGGAGCGGAAGTTGTCGGCGTCGTCGCCGATGTAGGCGGCCACCTTCTCCAGGTCCAGGCAGAACTCCATCTCGTCTTTCACGCCGTTGATGGTGACCTTCATGGTGCCAAAGGCGTTTTCGATGAGGGCGGCGGCGTCCGCGTCGTGCCAGACGCCGTTTTCATCCGTGTGGCCGAACTGCTTGACGGGGTCGGTGCGGGTGTCAAAGATGTAGAAGGTGTAGGTGCCGTTGTCCAGAGTGGTGCCCTCGTTGAGCGTCTCGTAGAAGTTGACCGGGTCGCCGTTGGCATCGATGGCCAGGATGCGGGGGTAGAAGTTGCCCTGCTCGGGGTACTCCTTGAAGTCGTAAGTCCTGTCGTTTGCCGGGTCGCCGTTGCCGTTGAAGACGATGTCGATATCGGCCAGGAACTCGCCGCCCCGCTCGGCCAGGTGGTCGGGGTGCTGGGTGGAGACGTGGCCGTAGAGCCAGCCGTCGTTGCTCCACAGCGCGGCCTCGCCGTCCACGTCGTGGTGGCCGATGCCGGAGGTGTCGTACTCGATGATCTCGTGGGGGTAGCCCACCCAGTCGTCATACTTGCCGTCAATGACCACGTTCTCCCCAAAGGGATCCACCCCCCGGCCGCCCTGGAGGTCGGTGACGCCGGTGATGGCGGGCTCCACCAGGTAGTAGCCGAAGTCGAAGGACTCCACATACTCGGGCAGGGCGGAGGTGGGGATGGCGATCTCCCACATATGGGGGGCCTCGCCGTAGTTGATGTTGTTCACGGCGACCATAGCGCCGTCAATGCCCGCTATGGAGGGCACGCCGTCGCGCGCCACGGGCTGGATCAGCAGGCGGCGGCCCAGGTCGGTGAGGATGGCGAACTGGCCGTTGTGGTGGGGGCCGGAGGCCGTCACGCCATCCCAGTTGCCGGTGCGGGCCCAGTCCTCCTCCACGCCGTACTCCACAAAGTAAATATAGATGTACGCCCCATCCCAGACGATGGAGAACTGGTCTACGTCCAGGCCGTCCTGGAAGTCGTCGATGTCGTAGCGGGGCAGGGCGGCCCAGTCCCGGAACTGGCCGTCGATCACGATGCCGTTGTACACGGCCTCCCGGACGGGGGGCTCCATGGCAAAGCGGGTCTCGTTGCTGACAAAGGCAAAGGTCTCGTCGGGCAGAAGGTCGTTGGGCACAAATGCCTCCACATGGCGCCTGCCGCCGGCGGTGTAGGTGCGGACCTCCACCCCGTCGCCCCACACGGCGTTTTGGTGCTTGCTGTCCTTCAGGCAGGTGGGGTCGTCGTTGTAGAAGGCAAAGCTGACCGCGGCGCCCCAGTAGTCCAGGTTGGGGGGTGCCACCGCGTACAGGGCGAGGTTGCTCCAGGTGTCGTCGTTGAGCTCAAAGTAGAGGTAACAGCCCTCGTCCATCTGGACCGCGCCCACGCGGCCGCCCCAGCCGTTGTCCTGCACGTCCTCCCCGGCCCAGTCGATAACAAAGCCGGCGGCCTCGGCGGCCTCCTCGTCCTCGAGGGAGACGGCGCTGGGCTCGTCCGCGTCCTCGTCCGCCTCATCGGCGGGGGCGACGGCCCCGGCGGCGGTCCCGGGCCGGGAGATGGGGCTGGTGGCGGGCCTTACGGGCGCGCCGTCCTCCCCGGCGGGGGTCTCCTCGTCGGCGGGCGTGTCGTTGTCCACAGCGGGGGTCTCGTCGGCGGCGGGTTCCTCAGCGGGAGTTTCCCCATCGGCGGGCTCCTCGTCAGCGGGGGCCTGCGCGTCGTCCCCGGCGGGCTCGTCCGCGGGGGTCTCCTCGTCGGGCTCCGCAACGGAGGGCCCCTCTGCGGGGG
>CANQKU010000172.1 GCA_947624535.1 uncultured Bacilli bacterium | reverse complement strand
CGTCGTACCCCACGGTGTGGCCGGCGGGGAGCCAGCGGATGTCCTCAATGGTGGCCTCGCAGAAGCCCACCTGCTGAAGCCCGCCCTCCTTGGCCTTTCGGCACCGGCCCAGCAGGGCGGAGCCCACCCGCACCGCGCCCAGGTGGGAGAAGTCGTAGTGCAAGGTGGAATAGCTCCCCGCGGCGTGGACGGTCCCCGTCTCAAAGCCTGCCCGCTGGATGGACTGGACCAGGGCGGAGAACTCCGCCAACTGGGCCTCCGCCTTCTTCCGGGAGGAGACGGGCTGGAAGTGGGTGTAGATGCCGGAGATGGCCACGTTCTGGAGATTCTGGAACATGGAGAGGATCTTGTCCGGCTCGGAGCTCACCAGGCCGCCGTAGCCGGTGCCCATGTCCACCTGGACGTGGGCCTCCGCCACGGTGGAGCGGCCCTCGGCCAGGGCGTTGAGGGCCATGCCCGCCTCCACCGAGCCGATGGAGCACACCACCCCCAGGTCCATCAGCTCCTCCAGCTCGGAGCGGTTGGCGGTGGAGCGGAGCATCAGGATCTCCTCCTCCACCAGCCCCGCCTTCCGCAGGGCCTGGGCCTCCCCGGGCTCGGAGACGGCAAAGCGGGTCAGGCCGCTGGCGTGGAGCAGCTCCGCCATCTGCAAAAACCCCGCCCCCCGGGCGTCGGCGGTGAGCACGGCGTAGATGGGCACGCCCCCCACCCGCTTTTTGATCGTCTGGAGGTTGTTCTTCACCACACGGGTGTCGATCACAAGGCGTTTCACGTCCAGACCCCCTTCTCTGTCTGTCCCCGCCCCCTCGGGGCGGGCCGGTCCGTATTTTTTCTTCCCAAAGGCCGCCCCGCCCGATCTCGGGCGGGGATGTAAACTCATACGTAAGTATTATAGCACAGTCCTCCCGGCATTGTAAAGCCTCCCGGGGGCCGGACGGGCCGGGGGGCGGCAAAAAAGAAAGGGGCGGTTTCGCCGCCCCCGCGTCCTCCCGCGGGCAAAAAAAGAGGGGGCGGTTCCGCCGCCCCCATACGCAGGCAAAAAAGGAGAGCCCCGAAGGGCTCTCCTCTTTTGCTAGGGTTTTGTTTTGGTGTTTCTGGAGTCTGGATTAGGCGTCAGCCTGGTCCTGAGACAGCCACACGCCACGGATCACGTAGATGTAATCGCACAGGCCGTCCTGCTCGATCACACCCACATTCAGGTAGGCGGGATTGTAGATGCTCTCGTCCATATCCAGGTGGTCGGGATCCAGCTCGCTGACGCTGTCGTAAGCGTAGCTGTCAGCGTTCAGGTTGTCGGGGTCAGCGTCCAGGTCGATCAGGACCATGACGGTCTTGTCATCGTACTCGAAGGCATTGCCGCCATTGCTGTCATCCAGGGACACCACGCCGTCACCGATGCCGGTCAGCTGACCATAGTGGACGTGCTCGTCGGGGGTGCCAGTGGCAACCATGGTCGTGGTGCCCACAACGCCGTCGTTGACGTCGCTGACAGCCCACAGACGGATCTTGTTGTCCACACTAGACATACCGCCGGTGACGCCACCCATGTTGCTGGGGATGTCGGCGAACTTCATGGTGGTCTCATTGCCCTTGGCGTCCACGATGTTCACGGTGTAGTTGCCGTCGGCGTCACGGGAGCTGGAGGTGTTGCGCAGGAAGATGAAGCCCTCGGGGATGTCGTCGGCCAGAGCCTTGCCCTTGAGGAAGACGTACTTGGCGGAGCCGTTGGTGTTGCCAGTGGTACGATCCTTGTCGTGGATGGCCACGCCGCCCTCAAAGTTGCCGAGGGTGATGGCGGGGACGTTGGAGTAGCCAGTGTAGGCGCTGTAGACGTACTCGTCAGTGTTGGTGTCGTACTTGCCGACCACGAAGACGGTCTTGGAGTTGGCGCTGTCGTTGGCAGCGTACTGCGGCCGCTTCTCAATGCCGGTGTAGGGGGAGGTGCTGTGGCCTTCCAGCTTGACCTCGGCAGCCCAGTTCTTGGTGTACTGAGCCAGGTTGGTCATCTCGTAGTAGCCGTTGGCGTCCACACGGTAGGTGAAGAAGCCGTCCTCATAGCTCAGATCGTCCAGGATCATGCCGTTGACAGGAGTGGTGTACTCGATCTGGCGGTTGTCGTTGGAGACCCGGCCCTCATCCACGATGGTCTTCATGGTGATGGTGTCGGTGCCAACGCCGATCTTGTTCAGGCGGACGATCTTGGTGGAGCCGTCCAGGAACAGGAGCTTAGCCTGGAGGTAGGTGGTGGCGTCGATGCCGCCGTTGTCCACCCAGTAGCTGTCCAGGATCAGGGCCACGTTACCGGCGACAGCCTCGTCGGTGTTCTGCACCTTGTAGCAGATACCGCCGTTCTTGTCCAGGTAAGCGGTGAACTCGTTGTCGTAGTCGAACTCGCCGTCGATGCCGGTGTCATAGGCGTCGCCATTGATGCCGGAGCACTTGTAGGTCTTGCCACCCAGGGTGACGGTGCTCTTGCCGGAGTTGTCGTTCTGGGAGATGGCGGTCACCTTGCCGGTGACGGCCTCAGCCTTCTCCAGGCCCAGGACCATCTGGTCGCCGGTCTTGCCGTTGGAGTAGTAGAGGACCACGTCGCCCTCAGCCAGGTCCTGCCAGTTGCCGGTGACCTGAGCGGTGGGGACATACTTGCCAGCCACGCCGGGGATGATGACCCAGTCCTCGCCGCCCTCGGTCTTGGTGCGGACGGTACCGGTGACCTCGGCCACGCTGTACTTCAGGATCTTGATGGTGTCGACCTTGCCGTTCTCGTTGATGTCGTACAGCTCAGCCACGTCGCCCTGACGGACCTTCACGGGGCCGGGCTGCTTCACGCCATTGACATAGTAGGACATGGCGGAGTCGTCCACAGCGGAGCTGGAGCCACCGACGCGCTCGGGCTGGGCGCCGATGTACAGGTCATGGGTGCGATCCCAGATGTACTGCTTCTGGCCGGCGAAGTCCACGCCGTTGGTAACAGTAGCCATGGGGGTGACGGTGGTGCGGGCCACGTTGACGCTGACCAGCTCGTCCACGGAGTTAATGGCCTCGATGTAGCCGTCGTCGAAGTTGTAGTCGACCTCGCCCTTCACGAAGACCTCGCAGTACTGGCCCACGTCAGCCAGGGAGCCCTTGACTTCGCCGTTGACCTTGCCGCCGTTGTAGGTGGTCTTCTTGTCGGCCATCAGGGAGCCGGCGGAACCGTCGGTGACGAAGGTGACATAGCCCTTGTCGTCAACGCTCTCCACGACGCCGGTGAGCTTGATCAGGTCGAAGACCTGGTAGCCCAGGGTGTTCATGTAGTTGTAGCTGGAGACGTACTGGTTGCCCTGATCGTAGGTCTTGTTCTTCTCCACGGTGCGGGCGGACAGAGCATTGTAGATGATCTGCGCGGCGTCGTCGCGGGTCAGAGCGGTGTTGGACTTCTGGTTGGTGACGTTCTTCATCAGGCCCTGGGCCTTGGCGTCACTCATGACCTTGCCGTCCCAAGCGGCGCTGCCCTCGTAGCCACGATCCTTGGAGTCGTAGCCCAGGATGGTCAGCATGGTCTTGCAGGCCTCAACCACGGTCACGTTGTTGCTGGGGTTGTAGTGGCCGGTGCCGTCGCCGCTGACGTACTCGTTGGCGAACAGGTAGTTGATGTAGCCAGCGGCCCAGTTGCCGGCAACGTCGCTGAGCTGGTTGCTGGCGTTCTCATAGACCTCGGCGTCATCGTCGCCGTTCTTGGCCACATAGACCAGCTTCGCCCAGGAAGCGCGGTCGATGTTGGCCTCGGGGGAGTAGGACCCGTCGGGCATGCCCTCGATAATGCCCAGGTCCACGTTCAGCGCCACGGCGTTCTGATGGGTGATCTTGTCCCAGTCAGTCAGCTGAGTGGCGACCTTGGCTTCCGCGGCGGAGGCAATGGTGAACATGCCGAGCAGCATGACCAGAGCCAGACCAAGAGCCAAGACCTTCTTCAGGTTGTTCATTGGAAGTTCCTCCTTTTTTAATTTTGACTTGGGGGATGGGTACCCCTTCGCCTTACGGTGCTATGATAAATCATCGAAAATAAAACGTCAAGGGGTTTTGCCCAAGTGTAACACAACTGAAATATTCCCTCCCGCTTCCACCTCCCCGCCCGCCATATTATATAATGTATGCCCCCTCCCCCCTTGTGCGGGCGGCCGCTTTCCTGTATAATGGCCCCATCAGGCCCCCGGCCAGCCGGGGGCGGGGGAGAGACGTTTTTATGGAGTACCGTTCCACGGAATTTGATATCGCCGTCATTGGCGCGGGCCACGCGGGGATCGAGGCCGCCCTGGCCGGGGCCCGGCTGGGCCTGCGGGTGGCCTGCTTTTGCGTGAATCTGGACAGCGTGGGCAATATGCCCTGCAACCCCGCCATCGGCGGCACCGGCAAGGGCCAACTGGTGGCGGAGATCGACGCCCTGGGGGGCGAGATGGGCCGGGCGGCGGACGCGGCGTGCATCCAGTACCGCCTGCTGGGCCGGGGCAAGGGCCCGGCGGTGTGGTCCCTGCGGGCCCAGGCCGACCGGCTGAACTACCGGCGCTATATGAAAAAAGCCCTGGAGGACCAGGAGAACCTGAGCCTGATCCAGGGGGAGATCCAGGAGATCCGGGTGGACGAGACCGGGGCGGTGGCCGCCGTGGTCACAGACGCGGGGGCGGTCCACCCCGTCCGGGCCTGCGTGGTGGCCACCGGCACCTACCTGGGCGGCCGGACCATCACCGGGGAGGTGGAGCGGATCTCCGGGCCCGACGGGCTCCCCGCCGCCACCCGGCTGACCCAGTCCCTGGCGGCCCTGGGGCTCCGCCTGCGGCGGTTCAAGACGGGCACGCCCCCACGGGTGGACGGCAGGACGGTGGACTTCTCCAAAATGGAGCGCCAGGAGGGGGACCCGGACGCCCCCGGCTTCTCCTGGGCCGGCGGCGGGGGGCGGAACCAGGCGGTGTGCTGGCTGACCTACACCACCCCCGCCACCCACGCCGTCATCCGGGCC
>CANQKU010000171.1 GCA_947624535.1 uncultured Bacilli bacterium | reverse complement strand
AATCTTTTTTTATTTATTATAATTAAATTTAATAAATAATTAGTGAAAACAAAAATAAGGTAAGTGCCTATTGATAGCAACAACAGAAAATAGTATTTATTTAATAATGGGTATATTAGTGAATAAAGTAAAAAAACAGGCATCATTAACCAAATGAATGTTGCTCGAAATTCATGACATAACCAAATAAATCCATTTAAAGAAATATTAAAATTTTTACTGATATTTTTTAAAATACTAAAATGATGAGATGCTGTTTTAAACCATACAGCATTTTGTATGATTTGTACCATCAAATTCTCAGGGTTTTGAGCATTATCTAATGAGTTTAAATATAATATTTTTTCGTTGTTATTATGTAATAAGCCAGTAAGATATATATCTTCACACCAAAAATTAGAGTTAAAACCATTCAGATTTTGAATATAATCAGCTCTAATTGTTAATCCATGTCCAACAACATGGGAATACAGATATTTGGAAATGCTATTATTTATTATACCATTTCTAAATTCAAAAGCAGTTTGATAAATAGAAAAACCTTTCATTATAAAGTTTTGAAAATTATAATTTAGGAAATAATTACTATATTGTTGTATTATTTTTGGAAAATCATTTTGTTGAATTTTTTGTGAAAGTTCTATAAAGGTAGAATTATCCGGATGGCTATCAGCATTATAAACTGAAAAGTATATTTTATTTGTTGATAAACTTTGATTTTTTAATATTTCTTCGATAGCATAATTTAATTGATCTGCCATCATTCCAGTAATTTTGGGATAGTTTAATAAATGAAATTGTTGATTATTAAGAATATCTAAATTTAATAAATAATCATAAGTAGTTTGAACTAATGTATTTTCATTTCTTTCTTTTTCAGTTGTAATAATATAAATATCAATGTTTTTAATACCATTCGTAATTTTTTTAAAATGGTCTAAAGTTTCCTTTATTACAGATATTTCTTTATAACAAGGAATTAAAACATATATATGAAAACTATTACAATTAGAATTTTTAAATTTTAATTGCGGTTTAAACTTTAGTTTATATATTAAAAATTTAATTAAATTATAAAATATAGTTAATAGTTCAATGAATAGTATTATATAAAATAAATTCAACATACATTTCCTCTTTTTAATTTTTTTCATAACATATTATAACATATGTATTTTTTTTTAACAATTACATATTCTTTAATATGGAGGTTTTCTTATGAATGAAGGCAATATTCAAGAACAAGAAATATATACAATAGGTAACAAAAAATATAATGTAATTGTAAAAACTACAAAAGAAAGTTTAAGCAAAGAAAAATTAATAAAATTGATAGTTGCATATGGAATGCAAGAATTAGAAAGTTAAATTAGTTTATTTTTGGACAATATTTACGGATAGGAGGCGTAATTATTGTGAAAAACGAATACAAAGTTGCAGGATATTTAAGATTATCAGTAGAGGATGGAGATAAAGAAGTAAGTGACAGCATTGTTAGTCAAAAGAGCATTATAGAAGAAAAAATCAAACTGTTAGGAAATGATTTTGAATTATATGATTTTTATGTTGATGATGGATATACAGGACTTAATACAGATAGACCAAGTTTTCAGAGAATGTTATATGACATAGAAAGAAAAAAAGTTAATTGTGTTATCACAAAAGATTTATCAAGATTAAGTAGAAATAACTTTGAGGCAAACTATTTTATTGAAAAATTTTTTCTCGAAAAGAAAATAAGGTATATTGCAATATTAGATAATGTAGATACATATCAAAAAAGTTCTAATAATGATATGATTGGGTTTAAAACCTTAATAAATGATTGGTATAGTAAAGATATTTCAAGAAAAGTAAAAAGTGGTGTATGGGCGAGAAAAGAACAGGGATTATATGTAGCAGCAAAAGCTCCTTATGGATATGTGAAAGATGAAAAAAACAGAAACAAATTAATTATAAATGATGAAGAGGCAAAAGTCGTTAAAAAAATTTTTCAAATGTATAATAAGGGTGACACTATGGGAGAAATAGCAAGAAAATTACAGACAGATAAGATATATTGTCCTAGTTATAATGGATTTGAAAAAAATAAGAATGGAGAATACGGTTGAACTTATTCTGGCATTTCTAAAATATTAAAGAATAAAGCATATTTAGGACATACTGAATATGGAAAAGTTATCAATTTAAGTTATAAGTCCAAAAAAGTCAAACAAGTTCCTCGTTCTGAATGGAAAATTGCTTATAATACACATAAAGCAATAATTTCACAAGATCTCTTTGATAGTGTGCAAAGAAGAATAAACTTAAACAAACGAGCAAAATCACATACTCATAAATGGATACTAAATGGAATTGTAATGTGTAAAGAGTGTGGAGAGCCTATGCAACTAAAGGTAAAGTACAGAAAAGATGGAACTACAATTTCTTTTATGAGATTATATTGCTCTAGTAGTTTACACAAAAAAGGTTACTGCTCAAGAAAATATAAAGGTATAGAACTTGAGTCAGTAACACAAATTGTTGTAAGCAATCTTAATAAGAAAGTAAAAGCTATTGTTGATTGTGAAAGGCTTGCAGAACTTCTTACGAAAGATTATAAAAGTATAGATAAAACTGGATATGAAAAAGAATTGAGAGTAAATGAAAAACAATTAGAAAAATGTAGTAAAATTATTTCATCATTATACCATGATTATAGAAATGGAATTATACAAGAAATTGATTTTAAAACTATGTACGATCAGGAGACTGCAAACAGAGATAGAATAAATGAAAAAATAAACACTATAAAACAAAAAATGAATAACAAATCAAACATAACAGAGGCAGAATTTAAAAGAGTCGCTAAAAAGATATCAGATGTAAAGAAATGGACTAAAGAGCAATTATCAGATGTTATTGAGAGTGTTGAAATTGATAATGAAGATAATATTTTTATTAATTATAAATACAATATTATGGAGTTGGCATAATGAGAGAATACAATGCAGCAATTTATTTAAGATTATCTAAAGAGGATAAAGAAATTAATAATAGCATTGATATTCAAAGAGAGATAACTACTAAATATGCTACAGAACACAAATATAATGTTGTCCAAGAATATGTAGATAATGGATATTCTGGAATATTATCTTCAAGACCAGCAATTAATAAATTAATGATAGATATTATAAGAAATAAAATCAATATGGTAATTGTTAAGGATATGAGTAGATTAACAAGAGATAAAAACCTAACATCATATTATACAGATATATTTTTTCCAGAGAATGATGTTAGACTTATTTCTGTAACAGAATATATTGATACAGGTGAAAGATACGAAACCCCTGATGTAGTTGCTTTAAGAGGAATAGTTAATCAAAGTTATTTAGAAGATATTTCAAGAAAAATTAAGCTTGTCAAAAGAAATTTTAAAGAGCAAGGAAAATTCATAGAGGCAAGTGTAGCTTATGGGTATCAAAAGGATAAGTATGATAAATATAAATTAGTAATAGATGAAAATGTTGCTCCAATTATAAGGGAAATTTATAAATCTTTTATAGATGGAAAAAAACCTTTAGAGATTGCTCAAAACTTAAATAAAAGAAATATTAAAACAGCATCACAATATCTAGGACAAAAGAATGTAAGATGTTGTTGGACTAAATCTATGATAAATAGAATTTTAACTAATCCTATATATGCAGGAAATATGGTATTAAATAAATATATAACTGATTTCAAATCAAAAAAGAAATTATTAGCACCTAAATCAAAATATGAAATTTTACAGAATACTCATCCGAGTATAATTTCACAAGAAGATTACAATATAGTTCAACAAATGAAAGGAAATAAAACTAAAAAAGATTTTAAGACATATTTATATTTACTTAAAGGACTTACATATTGTAAGCATTGTGAAAGAAAAATGACATATAAAAACTCATATCCTACTAGAATTGATGCAAATGGAAAAATAACAGGAAAGCCAAATGACATAGGTTATTTTGTATGTGAAGAACATTATAGACATCCAGAGATTTGCAATGTTTGTAACAACAAAATAATGGAAAAGGATTTGAATGAAATAGTGCTTGAAAAAGTATCAAGAAGACTAAAGCAATTACAAATTAGAAAATATGCTGATAAGGTGCAAGAATATAGAGAAAGACAAAATACGGAACTAAATGATTATAAAAAGATTAAAAATGAAATTTCAAAACAAGAATCTAATTTTAAAGTGTTATATTCAAAGAAGGTAGAAGGCATTATATTAGAAGAACAATTTATAAAAGAATATAACGAATATAAGGAAAAAGTTACAGAATTAAAAGATAGATTAGATAGGTTAGAAAAATCAGAAAAGACTTTTGAATCTCGAACTGATACTGAAAAGCTAATTATAGAGTTTGAAAATTGTAAGAAGTTTGATAATGTTATTCTAAAAAAATTGATAGAAAAAATAGAAATTGGCAAAGACCAAAAAGTAGAAATTATATTGAAGGTGTAAAAATTACACTTTAATTTTATAGTAAAAAAGGTTGCACTGCCATTTCTTTATCCGAGCAAAAGGCAAGAGCAACCTATGAAAAATTAATAGACTTATCTAGAGATAATTGTGATGTTGTGGATGTTCTTAGATATTTAAGACAAAGAGAAATAGTTCATTTCCAAAGATTTGGTGAAACTCTAAGAAATGTTCAAGATTTGTTAATGCAAAAAAGATGTTTTATGATGAATGATGGAACGACAAATTCTAATATCTTAACTACTAATAATACAGTTGATAATAATAATTGAAAATTAATAATATAATAAAAAAGAAGAACTTTTGAAGTGAACCACATATAGTGGACACTAAAAATAGAGTTCTTCTTTTTTAGCACACAATATTAAATTAATTGTATAATGGTCTGTAAGCGCGCGTTCCAAAATAGTTGGTATTATCATCATAGTATGCAGAACCATAATATGTCATAATGACATTATCTAAATAAACAATATAAAGATTATTTTCAATAGGCCAGTTTTTAACTAGTTTTAAAGCATAATCTTCACAATGTCGTATTCCGGCAATGTCTGTACTGTA
Source organism: uncultured Bacilli bacterium (assembly GCA_947624535.1). GTDB lineage: Bacteria > Bacillota_I > Bacilli_A > RF39 > UBA660 > UMGS995. The sequence goes on along the minus strand of CANQKU010000171.1, from coordinate 1,367 downwards.
ATATGGAACAAAGAATGTAAGAGTTATAGGATATTCACTAAAATTTTCCTTTGGAATTACAGAAGAAAAATCTACAAAGTTAGTATCCCACAAATCAGAGATTACTATGAAAGATAGAGTATCAGTTTGTTGTAATATTTCTGATATTTTGTAAGTTAACTCTGTTTCAGAAGAATCCTCCTTAAACATATTTTCAATTTCTTTAGAAAATTCATGAGGTAAATTATTTATAATGCTTTTGGTTTGTTTTTTAAAGGTATGTGTCATCGAATATGAATTATCTAAAAAAATATTATCAAATGTTAAATCAGGATTTACATAGTTTTTTATAAAACTTTCAAAAAAATTTTCATCTTCTTCCACGTTAAAAGTGCGATCGTTTATAAAGTAGACTAGATTCCGATCCTTATCTACAAAATCTCCAGTATCAAGCTGTGTACCACAGACATACTCGTGAGAAAGACCATCTTCTGCATTTACAGTTGTTCCTACAGCCATAAAGATAAAAATTGTGACCATTAAAAAGCTAAGTGCTTTTTTCATTAATTTTTCCCTCGCCTTCCTAAAATTATTTATTGTTTGTGTTTATATGTTCAAAATCAGTACGTGTGCTATATACTGATTAAAATATTTATGCGAAGAAAGACAAAAAATAGTATAATATAATTATAACATATTTTTGAAGAAATATCAAATTAGAAAGAATTTCATAAAAATACCAATGTAATATAACTGAAATATTAATGAAATAGTATTGAAATTTTTCTAAAAAAATGATATAATTTTTCTGTTATGTTTTATACAACATCTTAGAATATTTCTTACAAAATGAAAGGAGGGTAGTTCACAGTAACTTGTTAACCATGCATATATGCTTATCATAAACGGAGGAATAAGATGAATAGCATAATGATAGTGGCATTTTTAATTGCCATACTTGGTACGGCATATGCTGTATTTAACTTCTTTAGAGTAAAATCTATTGAAGAAGGAACAGAACAAATGTCAGAGATTGCTTCAGCAATCAGATTAGGAGCCAATACATTCCTAAAAGAGGAATATAAAGTTCTGATTTGGGTAGTAATTGGCGTGGCACTAGTTGAAGGCATAGTATTCTTTATACCAAGTGCTGTTGCATTTGTAACAGGAACAGTAATGAGTGCTTTAGCAGGGCTATTTGGAATGAAGATGTCAACCTATGCAAATGTTCGGGTGACCAATACCGCAAGGTTAACTAAAAGTATCGGAAAATCCGTAAAAGTTGGCCTTAAAGGTGGAAGTGTAATGGGGCTTAGCGTCGCATCTTTTTCCATCATCGGTATGGTAATAGTGTATTTATTTTTTAGAGGATATTTAGGGGAGACTTC
>CANQKU010000170.1 GCA_947624535.1 uncultured Bacilli bacterium | reverse complement strand
ACCTGGCTGAACTCCGCCCCCACCGCGTCCCGCAGGGTGTGGAAGTTGGGCATACTGATCACCAGGATGTGGAAGGGGGCCTGGCGCTCCACCTTGGTGGCGATCAGCTTGTCAAAGCCCCGGCGGTTGTAGATCTCCAACTGCTTGTCCTCGTCGTCGTTGGGGCTCTCCAGGAACATATAGAGCAAAAGGAGCGTGATCGTCACGGCGAACTGGAGCACCAGCAGGTGGGGGAACAGGGCCTGGACCAGGATGCCCAGAGAGCAGAAGCACACGTAGCAGTAGACCGTCAGCCGCTTCCAGCCGCTCATCTCAGCCCGGTGCCGGTGGGAGAGGACCACGGAGGCGACGATGTAGATCAGCGTGGCGACGTACAACAGCGCGAAGCCCCAGCCGTGGACATAGCCCTCGTCGCGGGTGTAGCGGAAGACGATGCCGGTGAGGGGGGAGGAGAGGATCAGGAGGACGGAGAAGGTCACGGGGACAAAGAGCAGGAGCTTGTCCCACAGCGACCAGGCGTGGTAGCCCCGCACGGAGATGAGAAGGTAGAAATAGTACATGAAGGGCAGGGCGTTAAAGAGGATCAGGTAGACCACGTTGATGGCGCAGTAGAGCGGGGCGGGGAAGGCCAGCGTCTCGGCCAGCACCGTGACGATGTCCAGCAGGGCGGTGAGCATACACGTCCACACCAGCCCCGCGAACACCCGGGTCTGGGAGACGCGGATGCTCTTGCGGTGGAGAAAGTGGACCAGGATGATCAGACACAGCGCCAGCGCGGCGACGTCGAAGTCGATGTTGTATTTCACGAGCCAAATTCACCACCCGTGGAAAAAATTTTGCCATTTTACATAGATAAAGTATATCTCTCCCCGGGGTTTTTGTCAATCGTTTCTCCCGCCGTCGGACATAAAGAAAGAGGCGGCCCGGCGGGCCGCCTCTTGATGGATGGCGCATTCTGTTTGGGGCGGGTCAGTCCTCGTCCCGGTCGCCGCCCCGCCGAAGCAGGGCCTTAAGCACCAGCCCCACGCCCACGGCCAGGGGAATGACCATGAGGAGCACGTCCAGGACGGTGGTGCGGTAAAAGCCGATCCGCATCCCCAGCAGCAGGGAGACCACCAGGGCCGCCAGGAGGACCCCGATGAGGGCCTTGCTGACCTTGGAGGGGCGGACCACCACGAAGATCACGTCCAAAATCAGCAGGACGATGAGGATGGCCCCGGTGCTCACCCGGCCCAGGCGGTAAAAGCCGAAGGAGGTGACGTAGGTGTGGTCAAAGAACATGAACAGGCCCACGGCGATCAGAATGAACCCCAAAAGGCAGACGATCCCGTTTTTCTTCTCCAACGCGGCCCCCTCCTCTCGCCGTGCGTCATGTAAGGTGCGACGGGTCACCCCCGCCGGGCCCGGTCCGTCAGCCCTTGTTGGGCAGGACGGAGGCGATGGCGCCGGCGAAGCCGCTGAGGGGCATGGTCTGGAGCACCACGTGGCCCGGGCCGGTGATGACGGTGTTGAAGAACCCCTCGCCGCCGAAGAGCTTGTTTTTCAGGCCCTTGACCGTCTGGATGTCGATGGAGCAGGTGGCGTCCATCATGGCCAGGTTGCCGGTGTCCACCACAAGCTGTTCCCCGGCCGCCAGGTCGTACTCCACGGCGGAGCCGTCAATCTCCACAAAGGCGATGCCGGAGCCGGCGATCTTCTGCATGATGAAGCCCTCGCCGCCGAAGAAGCCGGCGCCCAGCTTTTTCTGGAAGAAGACGGACAGCTCCACCCCCTGCTCAGCGGCCAGGAAGGCGGACTTCTGGGCCACGATGGGCTTATCGGGGGTGACCTGGATGGCCCGGATGGAGCCGGGGAAACTGGAGCCGAAGGCGATCATGCCCGGCCCGCCCTGGGGGGCGTAGATGTTCTGGAAGATGGACTCGCCGGAGAACATCCGGCCAAAGGCCTTGCCCACGCCGCCGGCAGAGGTCTCCATGGCCATGTTGGGGCTCATCCAGACCATGGAGCCCTTCTCGGTGATCATGCACTCGTCCTGGGCCAGGTCGCAGATGACCACGGGCATGGGGTCGCCAATGATTTTATGCTGCATACAAGATCCTTCCCTTCTGTTTCCGGCCCGCCTGCGGGGCGGCCCCGGAGATTTTACGATCTTATGCTGAGACGCTGGGGATTTTGCTGGAAATATTGTACTTCCTCCCCCGCCCTTTGTCAAGATAACGGGGCGTTTGAGCCGGCCAGATCACAAAAGAGCCACCCCCCGCCGCTCCAGCCGGCAGACGGTTTCCACGTGCATGGAAACTTTACCTCGCTTTCGATATATCGCGAGCTTCAGATACGGTATCCGCTGTGAGCAGTGTATCAAGCATTGCCCACACACGACCATTGGGATATATCTTGCCATTCTTCACTTCCTTAGCCGGGATAATTGCTGGACCTAGCTTATATACAAAATAGTCATGATCCTTTATCACATCTGGCATTTCAGGTATTTCCTCATGCAGATTTTTTGTAACAACATAACTATCAATATGATGAATGGTCTGCAGCTTGCCACCATATCTAAACGCGATATAGTTTGGCGGCTCCTTTGGCCATCCCTTACCTCCAAGTGGGTGGAAGTATTTATTATGGTTCTTAACAATTTCGATCCAGGTTAAAGCACAGTTATCTGGCTTACCGCTGCTGAGTACGACCACATAAACCCAGTTTGAATCTTTGGTTTGCATGGTCATGATCCCTCCCAGATACTTTGTCAATTCTTCCAGCAGATGTTTCTGCTCGTGATTAGAATCAGTCCTGGACTCTGTTGCCAGTTCACGAAGCCGACGCCAGGATAAATGCCTCACTGGAATGCGATTGATCTCTTGAAATGGCAGGTTGCTTTTTGCATACTCCAAACTACATTCAGACATAGATATAATGGCCTTATGGGGTACGCGTGCCTTTCTGAGATCCTCACGCAGCGAATACTTTGTCAACTGTTCTGAACCAGGAAGTATCCAGCCCCTTTTTGCTTCAATGATCAAATAAAAGCTATTTCGATCTGTCATTTCTATATCTGTGATCCCCGTTGCGGCATCATAATTTTGATAAAGGATATCCACATGGTCTGGATCCACTTCGATCCTAAAAATCTCATAGACAACTTTTTTCATAAAGACTGGACACTTATTCAGAGCCCACGCTATGCTCTTTGTAATATCATTTTCTTTATCACCTATGAGCTGAAAGATACTGATCACCTCATCACCATACGCTTTTAAGGTGCTCATAACACCACCCTCCTTTCGCGTTGGTATAAGAGAAAGGTAAAATTCGCGCACATCTCAGGTGGTTGCGAATTTTTTGCCTCCTCTTGAAAATCGGAGCTTCATATACATTTTTCCCGCTTAAAACACAGGTACATATTCTTCAAAAACCCCTGAAACCCGCTCAAACTAGGGCTTTACGCTCCAACAGGCAGACCGTCTCCACGTGGTGGGTGCGGGGGAACATGTCTACGGCCTCGGCGCGGGTGAGGGCGTAGGCGGGGGAGAGAGCCCTCACGTCCCGGGCCAGGGTGGCGGGGTCGCAGGAGACGTAGACGATCCGGGCGGGGGCCATGGCGGCCACCGCCTCCGCCGCCGCGGGGGAGAGGCCCTTTCGGGGCGGGTCCACCACGATCACGTCCGGCCGGACCCCCTCCGCCGCCAACTGGGCGGCGGCCTGGGCGGCATCGCCGCAGAGGTAACGGGCGTTAGCCACCCCGTTCCGGGCGGCGTTCTCCCGGGCGTCCTCCACCGCCGGGGCCACCGCCTCCACCCCAATGACCTCCTTGGCCCGGCGGGCCAGGGTGAG
>CANQKU010000169.1 GCA_947624535.1 uncultured Bacilli bacterium | reverse complement strand
GGCGGGCCGGCGGGGGACACGGGGCTGACGGGGCGGAAGATCATCGTGGACACCTACGGCGGCGCGGCGGCCCACGGCGGCGGGTGTTTCAGCGGCAAGGACCCCACCAAGGTGGACCGCTCGGGGGCGTATATGGCCCGGTACATCGCCAAGAACCTGGTGGCCGCCGGGCTGTGCCGCCGGTGCCAGATCGAGGTGGCCTACGCCATCGGCGTGGCCCGGCCCGTGAGCGTGCTGGTGGAGAGTTACGGCACCGGCGCGGTGAGCGACGAGGCCCTGGCCCGGCTCGTGGGGGAGAAGTTCGACCTCCGCCCCGCCAGCATCATCCGGGCCCTGGACCTGCGCCGCCCCATCTACCGCCAGACCGCCGCCTACGGCCACTTCGGCCGGACCGACCTGGACCTCCCCTGGGAGCGCCTGGACCGGGCGGAGGAACTACGGAACGCCTGATATTACCCGAAAAGCTCCCCGGCTGGGGAGCTTTTCTTTTTTCCCGGAGAAAGACGAAAAATCTCTTGCGTTCCTTTGGCGAATGTGATATCATCACATACAGTAAACTGGCTCCAAATTGGTGCAAGTGTACAACAAAAATAGGAGGGAACCAAATGAAGAAGAACGTCAAGCAACTGCTATCGGCTCTGCTGGTCATCGCCATGATGGCCACTCTGCTGGTAGTACCCGCCGCCGCGGCGGATGCCAAGATCGAAGTCGATGTCTGGGACTTCGGCGCCGAGCAGTTGGCGGACACCGACCAGTACCATTTTATCAACCACCTGAACGTTGAGGAGATCAACGGCTGGTATCCCGAAGGGACCACCGCTGGTGCCTCTGGCGTGTCCTTCCCCGCCGGTGTGACCCAGATGGCCGGCGGCCTGTGCTGGGACACCGCGGGCGCGGGCAGCCACCGCCTGCGCACCGACAACACCGCCCTGACCCGGGACAGCGGGGACACCTCCACCGGCGACGGTGAGGATCCCTACATCCCCGCGGACGCGGAGGGCAACCCCGAGACCTATAGCGGCCTGCTGTACTCCAACTCCAGCGCCAAGCCCGAGGTCTACATGGGCCTGGAGTGCGAGAGCGGCGACATCGTCACTTTCATCGTGGCCTCCAACGGCACCGACTCCCTGCTCAACTTCACCGGCCCCAGCGGCGAGGTGGAGGGCAGCTTTATCTTCACCCGGGGCAGCCGCACCAAGGCCCAGACCGTGACCTTCTACGCCCGGGACAAGGGCCTCTATAAGCTCAACTCCATCAACGAGAAGCTGGTGGTGGATCGCGTCTACCGTCAGCACGCCACCCCCGTGCCCGTGTCCGGCACCGTCACGGAGGCCGCCGGGATGCCCGCGGGGTACGCCCTGGTGTTCACCAACGTCACCACTGGGGCCCAGGTGACCGCTTCGGTCTCCGGCGGCAAGTACACCGCCACCCTGCCCGCCCCCTACACCTATGAGGTCAGCCTGCAGAACGCCAGCGGCTTTGCCGTGCTGGACGGCGCGGACCTCACCGTGCTCGCCGAGGACGCCGCCGGCTACACCCACGATGTGTCCATCCAGGCGGTGGACCGGGTGAAAGTCTCCGGCGCCATCACCGGCCTGGACGAGGCCGCCCTGGCTAAGATGGGCCAGAACCTGCTGTTCACCCCCACCGGCGACGGCGTGGTCTACAACACCGAGGTCCGGGTCAACGTGACCGCCTCCGGCGCCTCCTATGAGGCCCTGGTGGAGAAGGGGATGCCCAACACCATCTCCGCCCTCTACGTCAACGACTACGAGATCACCACCGCCAACGTCACCGACCGGGTGTTCACCGCCAACACCACCCTGGACCTGACCTTCGCCAAGAAGGCCACCTACCCGGTCACCCTGACCCCCGACGGCATTGACAGCCTGGAGGGCGCCACCGTCACCTTCACCAAGGTGGACGAGGCCGGCGAGACCGAGGATCAGACCCTGGTTCCCTTTGATCCGTATAGCTCCAGCAATCTGCAGGGCAACATCTACAACTACGCCTACACCTTCACCTACGGCACTGATACCATCGCCCTGCGGGACGGCGTCTACGACGTGGCCGTGACCACTCCCAAGGGCGCTCAGCGGCCCACCGCCAACCTGACCGTCAAGGGCGCGGCCGCCAGCCTGACCGTTCCCTTCACCCCCGCCGCCGCCTATGTGGCCCCCGGCACCTATAACTTCTCCGGTACGGCCAACGGCACTCTGCCCGCCATTGACGGCATGAGCTTCGCCGGCTTCACCGGCCATGGCGACAGCCACGGCCTGAACACCACCGGCGCTGGCCCCTACACCATCACCCTGGCGCTGGAGGGCCTGTCCAACGTCACCATCGCGGGCTGCCAGTACTCCGTGAAGGATGGGGACACGGTGGCTCCCCCCACCGCCACCGCGGACGACAAGGCCGTTGAGGTGGTCTCTGACGGCGCCACCGATCCCACCTACACCATCTCCGGCGTGTCCGGCACCCTGGTGATTACCTTCCCCGCCGGGGGCGCTTCCTACGTCCACAGCATTGCCGTGGAGAACGCCGTCAAGGTCTTCCCCACCGAGTGGGACTTTGGCACCTGGGCCTCCAACAGCGGCGGTAAGCAGGGCGACCCCGTCCCCGCCGATGTTCTCAACGGTATCACTGTGACCGGCCAGGTCAAGAGCCACGCCAGCGAGTACGGCATCTTTATCAAGGGCGGCAAGCTGGATATCCCCGTTTCCGGCCCCTGCACCGTGACCGTCTCCGTGGGCAACTCCTACGACATCAAGTTCCCCGGCGACACCGAGGCGAAGGTCGCCACCGGTAGCGTCCCCAAGAAGACCACCTTCTCCTATGACTACGAGGGCGAGGAAGGCACTGTCACCGTGGAGTTCGGTAGCGGCGCCACCACGTATATCGACAAGATCACGGTGGAGTATCCCGAGGTGGTCTACTACGGCACCAACTGGGATTGGCGCAACGACGGCGTGGGACAGAACACCGACTACTATGAGAGAGGCGGTTCCGCCACCTTTGCCGATGTGGACGGTGTGGGCACCCTGACCGTCTCCGGCGGTAAATTCCAGGGCCACAATACCCAGTACGGCACCGCCGGGAATGGCTACACCATGACGATCCCCGTCATGACCAAGTGTACCGTCACCGTGCACGCCGGGTATCAGTGGTTCGTCTGGTTTGACGGCACTGACGTCACCTCTGCGTACAACTCCACGGAAAATCGCTCCGTCAAGACCGATGCGGACCCGGCCGAGATCACCGCCCAATATACCGGCGAGGGCCCCGGCGAAGTGGTTATCCACACTGACACCGACGGCGATTCCTACATCTCCCATATCGAGGTGACCTACGACGAAGGCGTGGAGCTGCCCGTGCCTCCCGTCACCGGCGACATCATCCTCAAGGTGGGCCCGGATAAGAACTACAAGACCATCAACGCCGCTCTGGACGCCGCCGCCGAGATCACCCGCGACGCCACCCAGCGCATCACCATCGAGATCGACCCGGGCAACTACGAAGAGCAGATCTACGTCAAGACCAAGAACATCACCTTCAAAAACGCCGCCGCCGACAAGGCCAAGCTGGAGCTGAAGAACAAGGGCGTGGACATCGGCGACAACGAGGTGCGTATCACCTGGTACTACGGCCATGGCTACACCTACTACTCCATGACCGACGGCCACCGCTACAACGCCGACGTGCTGAAAGCCAACCAGGCCAACGGCTACGCCTCCTATAAGAACGCCGGCTCCGGCACCACCGACGACAGCTACTGGAACGCCTCCGTCCTCATCGCCGCCGACGGCTTCCAGGCCGAGGGCATCATCTTCGAGAACTCCTTCAACCAGTATGTCTCCGCCGCCTCGGTGCTGGACACGATCGAGGCCCAGGGCAGCCAGGCCAAGGAGGGCAACGTCCCCCGCGCCGAGATGAAGACCCCGGGCGACACCAAGGTCCAGGAGAAGGCCTACGTGGAGCGCGCGGGCGCTGTCTCCATCAAGTCGGGCAGCAAGATCTTCTTCGACCACTGCGCCTTCGTGGGCCGTCAGGACGTGCTCTATGGGCCTGAGGGCTCCACCGTCGCCCTCTATGACTGCGACGTGTACGGCGGCACCGACTACATCTACGGCCCCATGACCCTGGTGGCCGCCAAGTGTGACCTGGTGCTCAACACCAGCGAGGACAACAACGACGTGGCCTACATCACCGCGCCCCAGCAGGCCAGCCATCCGGGCTACCTGATGTATAACTGCACCGTCACCTCCACCACCCCCGGCGTCAACACCGCCTCCCAGTACCGCTCCAAGCCCGGCCTCTTTGGCCGTCCCTGGGCCGCCAACACCGGCGAGGCTCTCTTCTACGCCACCAACATTGAGGCCACCGATCCCATCTATGTGGGCACCGAGGTCAACAAGGAGATTGCCAACACCTCCCTGATCCTGCCCAGCGGCTGGACCAACACCCTGAACGGCGAGTCCGCCAAGTGCGCCGAGTACCAGACCGTGGAGTACTACGAGGGCGTGGACAACACTGACGCGCGCGTGGACTGGGTCGGTACCGTGGAGAAGGCCCCCACCGTGGCCGACTTCCTGGGCACCTGGGATCCGTTCACCGAGAACAACAAGGACATGACCATCGAGAAGCAGGAGCAGGAGCCCCTGCCCGAGACCTTCCCCGTCCCGGTGAAGACGATCACCATCAACGAGAAGGCGCAGGAGCTGGAGAAGGGCGGCAAGTTCACCTTCACCGCCACCGTGGAGCCCGAGGATGCCACCGATAAGACCGTCTACTGGACCTCCAGCGACGTGTCCGTGGTCACCGTGGACAAAACGTCCGGCGAGGTCACCGCCGTGGACGGCGGCAGCGCCTACATCTACGCCAAGAGCGCCAATGCCATGGTCACCGCCAGCGTGCGGGTCACCGTGATCATCCCCGCCGAGAGCGTGACGCTGAGCAAGGACAGCGTGGAGATCATCCGGGGCCGCAAGACCAACCTGACCGCCACCGTCAACCCGGACAACGCCACCGATAAGACCGTCTACTGGACCTCCGAAGACACCAATGTGGTCACTGTGGATGGGGATACCGGCCGCATCAGCGCCGTGGCCGTGGGCGAGACTACCGTCACCGCCCACACCGCCAACGGCAAGACCGCCTCCTGCACCGTCACGGTCATTGAGGTGCCCACGGTGGATCCCGGCCAGCAGCCCAGCTTCAGCGAAGCGGACAAGACCGAGCTGGCCGCCGCCATCCAGGCCGCCAAGGACAAGGTGAAGGACGTGAAGACCAGCAAGGACGGCTCCGACGTGCCCGACAACGAGTATTGGGCCACCGAGGAGGACCTTCGGATCTTCAACGAGGCCATTGAAGGCGCTCAGAGCGTCATGGGTGACGCCAACGCCTCTCAGGACCTGGTGAACAAAACCGCCGCGACGCTGAGGTCCCTCACCGAGGCCTTCCCGCGCACCCTCGGTAGCAAGCACGTCGAGCCCACTGAGCCCACCCTGACCGTTACCCCCGCCACCAAGACCCTGAAGGTGAACGAGACCGTTGAACTCACCGCCAGTGTGACCCCCGCGGAGGCCAAGGAGACCGTCTACTGGACCACCGAGGACACCAGCGTGATCGCCCTCAGCGCCAGCGAGGGTGATAAGGTCACCGTCACCGCTCTGGCTGTCGGCGAGGCCACCATCACCGCCAAGGCCGGGGACCTCACTGCCACCGCCACCGTCACCGTCACCGAAGAGGGCGGCGAGGAGCCTGCTGAGATCACCATCTCCATCGACACCAGCCGCATCACCGTCCGCAAGACCGAGAAGTTGCGCTACACCCTGACCCCCGCGGACGCCGAGTACGGCACCATCTACTGGGTCTCTGAGGACACCAGCATCCTGTCC
>CANQKU010000168.1 GCA_947624535.1 uncultured Bacilli bacterium | reverse complement strand
TTCGTCTATCTAATGGTAAAGAAGTAGATACTTATATACCAGGAATTGGACACAATTTACAAGAGCATAGTGTTGTTTTAATCCGTGGCGGACGTGTTAAGGACTTAATCGGTGTTCGTTACCATATTATTCGTGGTACTTTAGATACTGCCGGTGTTAAAGATCGTAAACAAGGACGTAGTAAATACGGAGCTAAAAAACCTAAAAATTAAACTAGAAAAGTAATAATGAAAGGAGGCAATTTCAATGCGTAAGAGACGTGCAGTAAAAAGAGATGTTTTACCAGATCCAATATATAAATCAAAAGTTGTTACAAAATTAATTAATACAATTATGTTGGATGGTAAAAAAGGAACAGCTCAAACTATACTATATCAAGCATTTGAAATAATCAAAATAAAAACAGGAAAAGATCCATTGGAAGTATTTAATGAGGCAATGGAAAATATTAAACCTCAATTTGAAGTAAAATCTCGTCGTGTAGGTGGATCTAACTACCAAGTACCAATTGAAGTTTCACCAGCTAGAAGTCAAGCTTTAGGATTAAGATGGCTAGTTAAGTATGCTCGTGAACGTGGGGGTAAAGGAATGGCTGAAAATTTAGCCAATGAAATTATAGATGCTTCTAACGGAACAGGAGCAGCTGTTAAAAAACGTGAAGATACTCATAGAATGGCAGAAGCTAATAAGGCTTTCGCACATTATAGATGGTAGGAAAGGAAACATAATATGGCAAGAGATACGTCTTTAGAAAAGACAAGAAATATAGGAATTATGGCTCATATTGATGCCGGAAAAACAACTACAACTGAGCGTGTTTTATTCCATACTGGTGTTACTCATAAAATTGGGGAAACTCATGATGGAGAAAGCCAAATGGATTGGATGGCTCAAGAACAAGAACGTGGTATTACGATTACTTCAGCAGCAACTACTGCTCACTGGAAAGGATATCGTTTTAATATCATCGATACTCCAGGGCATGTAGACTTTACTATTGAAGTTAGTCGTAGTCTTCGTGTCTTAGATGGCTCAGTAGCACTTTTAGATGCTCAAGCTGGAGTAGAGCCACAAATGGAAACCGTTTGGAGACAAGCTGATGAATTTAGAGTTCCTAGAATTATTTTTGCAAATAAAATGGATAAGATGGGTGCTAACTTTGAATACAGTTTGAAAACAATTGAAGAACGTTTAGGAGTTAACGCTAAACCAATTGAATGGCCAATTGGAGCTGAGTCAGACTTTAGAGGTGTTATTGACTTAGTTACCATGAAAGCTTATGAATATGATGGAAAACAAGAAGAAATTGCTAAAGAAATTGATATTCCAGCTGATTTACAAAAAATAGCAGAGGATAAACGTGCTGAATTAATTGAAGCTGTAGCAGAGTTCGATGATGAAATGATGATGACATATCTTGATGGAGAAGAAGTTAGCATAGAAATGATTAAAAAGGCTATCCGTTCAGGAACCCTACAAGCCAAATTCTTCCCAGTTATGTGTGGAACTGCTTTAGGAAATATGGGAATTAAACCATTACTAGATGCAGTTATTGACTATTTACCAAGCCCAGTAGATACAGAGTCAATTAAAGGTCGTAATTTAAATGATCAAGAAGAAGTTCGTCATCCAAGTGACTCAGAACCATTTAGTGCTTTAGCATTTAAAGTAATGACTGATCCATTTGTTGGACGTTTAACATTCTTTAGAGTTTATTCAGGTCATTTATCAAGTGGATCTTATGTATTAAATTCAACTAAAAATTCTAAAGAAAGAATTGGTCGTATTTTACAAATGCATGCTAATACTCGTAAAGAAATTAGTGATGTTTATACAGGAGATATTGCTGCTGCTGTTGGACTTAAAAATACAACAACTGGTGATACTTTATGTGATGAGAAGAAACCAATTATTCTTGAAAGTTTAGTTGTTCCTGAACCAGTTATTCAATTAGCTGTTGAACCAAAATCTAAAGGTGATCAAGATAAGATGGCTTTAGCTTTACAAAAATTAGCTGAAGAAGATCCAACATTTAAAGTTCATACTGATCATGAAACTGGTCAAACCGTAATTGCTGGTATGGGTGAATTACACTTAGACGTGTTAGTTGATCGTATGAAACGTGAATTTAATGTTGAAGCTAATGTAGGTGCTCCACAAGTAGCATATCGTGAAACCATCAAACAAACTGGTGAATGTGAAGGTAAATACATTAAACAATCAGGTGGTCGTGGACAATATGGACACGTATGGATTAAATTCGAGCCAAATAAAGATAAGGGATATGAATTTGTTGATGAAATCGTTGGAGGAGTTGTTCCTCGTGAATATATCCCAGTAGTTGACAAGGGTCTTCAAGAGGCTTTACAAACTGGTATTTTGGCAGGATATCCTATGATTGATGTAAAGGCTACATTATATGATGGATCTTATCATGATGTAGACTCTAATGAAATGGCATTTAAAATTGCCGCAAGTCTTGCTTTAAAAGAAGCTAAGAATAAATGTATGCCAGTGTTACTTGAACCAATTATGAAAGTAGATGTTACGACTCCAGATGAATATTTTGGTAATGTTATGGGAGATTTAACTTCTCGTCGTGGTAAACCACTTGGTCAAGAAACAACTGGAAATGCGGTAAAATTAAGTGCTATGGTACCACTTTCAGAAATGTTTGGATATGCAACTAACCTTCGTTCTAATACACAAGGTAGAGCAACATTCGTAATGTTCTTTGATCATTATGAAGAAGTTCCAAAAAATATTGCTGAAGAAATTATTAAAAAAAGTGGAAATTAATAAAAAAGTATCAAAATAGTTGAAAAACTTTCAATTATTAGATAAAATATATGTTGTAATAAATAAAGGAGGAAAAAAATTATGGCAAAACAAAAATTTGATCGTTCAAAACCACATGTTAACATTGGTACAATTGGACACGTAGATCATGGAAAAACAACTCTTACTGCTGCTATCACTAAAGTATTAGCTGGAAAAAATGGTAATGAAGCTGTTGAATTCTCTAATATCGATAAGGCACCAGAAGAAAGAGAACGTGGTATTACTATCAATACTGCTCATGTTGAATACAGTACTGATACTAG
>CANQKU010000167.1 GCA_947624535.1 uncultured Bacilli bacterium | reverse complement strand
AATGCAATGGTTTTAGAAATGGGAATGAATAATTTAGGAGAAATTCATTTATTAAGTAAAATTGCTAAACCTACAATTGCAGTTATTACAAATATAGGAACAGCTCATATTGGTAATTTAGGATCTAGAGAAAATATATTAAAAGCAAAACTCGAAATTACTGATTTTTTAGATAAAAATGGAGTTCTTATTATAAATAATGATAATGACTTATTACATGAAAATTTAAATTTATTAAAAAATAATTTTAAATTAATTACTATTGGTATTGAGAATGATAGTGATTTTATAGCAAAAAATATTAGTTTTGATATTTTTAAAAGTAAATTTGAAATAGAAAATAACGTAGTAAAAATAAATGTAGGAGGATATCCTTATATATATAATTCTTTATTTGCATATTCAATTGGTAAATATTTAAATATGAAAGAAGATAAAATAATAAAAGGAATAGAAAATTTTGAATTATCAAATAATAGAATGGAAAAAATAACTAATAATAAAGGAATAACTATTATAAATGATACATATAATGCTAGTTATGATTCAACTATATATGCTATTGATTTAATAGATAAATCTAATTATAAAAGGAAAATTTTATTACTTGCAGACATTTTAGAACTTGGTAAATTTTCTAAAGAAATCCACAATAAAATAGGTAATTATATTATTAATAAAAATATAGATTATGTAATTTTAGTAGGTAATGAAGTAAAATATATTAAAGATATTTTAGAAAAAAATAATTTTAATAATATATATTTATTTAATAAAGAAGAAGATACTTATGATTTTTTAGATAAATTTTTACAAAAAGAAGATATTATATTAATAAAAGGTTCTCATGCAATGAATTTAATAAATATTGTTAATTATTTAAAAAAGTGAAATTAAATTCACTTTTTTTGTGGAAAAAATATAATATTTTTATTATAATATAAAGAAAAATTTATTTATAAACATTATCAACATATTTGTGGATAAATATAAAATTTTAATAAACTTTTTGTTTATATTAAATTTGTGGAAATTGTGGAAAACTATAAAACTTTATTATTTTATAACAATTTTTATAAACTTTTATTGTTGATAACTTTTTAACACATTATTTTTTTGTTGAAATAAAAGAAAAATAGGTTATAATTAAGTTATAAATACTTCAGGGGAGATGATAATATGAACATTGATAATATTTGGAATCAATTTTTAAATCTAATAAAAACAAGATTATCTTCTCTTTCATATAATACTTGGTTTAGTTCATCTAAACTTGTTGAATTAAATGAAGAACATGCCGTTATAATTGTTCCAACTATTGCTCATAAAAAACATTTATCTGAATCTTATATAGATATTATAAATGAAATATTTAATGATATAACAGGAACTAATTTTAATTTTGAATTTGTATTAGAAAATGAATATGAAAAAAATCAAAATCAAACTATTAAAAATATTGAAAATGATATAGAAGAATATGGTGTTCCATATAATAGTAGTGAGAAAGCTAATTTAAATCCAGATTATACTTTTGAAAATTTTATAGTAGGTGAAAGTAATAGATTTGCACAAGCGACTGCTCTTGCTGTTGCTGAAAATCCTGGAAAGATGTATAATCCTCTATTTATATATGGAAATAGTGGATTAGGTAAAACTCATTTAATGCAAGCAATTGGAAATTATATAATTAAAAATAGTAATAAAAGAGTATTATATGTTACTAGTGATCAATTTATTAATGATTTTTTAGGATTAAATAAAAAAGATAAAGATGGAACTAATTTTGATTATGTTGAAATATTTAAAGATAAATATAGAAATATAGATGTATTAATTATTGATGATATTCAATTTTTAGGGAATGCTCCAAAAACACAAAATGAATTTTTTCACACATTTAATACATTATATGATGATAAAAAACAAATAATTATTTCTTCTGATTCTTCTCCTGATGATTTAAAACATTTAGAAGATAGGTTAAGAACAAGATTTAATTGGGGATTAAAAGTAAATATTTTTCCACCTGATAATGATCTTAGAAAAGAAATATTAAGAAAAAAAATGGCAAATATGGATTTTTCTAGACATATTACAGAAGATGCAATCGATTATATTGCTAATATGTGTGCTTCTGATGTAAGAAGTTTAGAAGGTGCTTTAACAAGAGTTTGTGCTTATTCAACTATCTTTTTTGAAGAAGAAATTACACTTGATCTTGCTGTTGAAGCTTTAAAAGGAACAATTTCACAAACTTCTAATTTTAAAAACGATATTCAAAAGATACAAAGAATTGTTGCTGAATATTATAATGTATCTGTTGAAGATTTAAAATCTAAAAAAAGGGTAGCAAGTATTGCTTTTCCTAGACAAATTGCTATTTACTTATCAAGATTATTAACTGATGAATCATTTCCAAGAATTGGTATGGAATTTGGAGGAAGAGATCATTCAACTGTAATTCATTCATGTGATAAAATTGAAAAAGAAATTAAAAATAATAAGCAATTAGAAAAAATAATAGAAGAAATTAAATTAAAATTATAATATGTTGAAAAGTTTAAGTTATCTACATTTTATTTAACAATAATCAACAATAAAAAAATATATAAATGGTTATAAAATAAAGAAAATTTATACTTTTAAACATTTTAAACAGTAATAATAAAAATAAAATCATTAAATTAATAATATATATGATATAATTCATTGTAGGAGGTTTAAAATGAAGTTTAGCATTAAAAAAGAAATATTATTAGAAAATTTAAATAATGTATCAAAGGCAGTATCAACAAAAAATGTTATACCTGTTCTTGGAGGAATAAAATTTAATTTAACTAAAGAAGGATTATTTTTAACAGCTACTAATAGTGATATAGATATAGAAAGTTTTATTGATAAAAAATATATAGATAAAATAGAATCAACAGGAACAATTATTATTCAAGGAAAATATCTTCTTGAAATAATTAGAAAATTACCAGATGGTATTATTAATATAGAGATAATAGATGGATTAAAAATATTAATATATACTCAAAATTCAAATTTTAATTTGAATGGTATTGATTCATCAGAGTTTCCTAATATAAATTTAGATATATCTACAAATCCAATAATATTAAGTAAAAGAGTAATAAAAAATATAATTAACCAAACACTATTTGCAACATCTATGCAAGAAGCAAGACCAATATTAACAGGTATTAATATAAAAATAGAAAATGATAAAATGGAGTGTGTTGCAACTGATTCATATAGACTAGCAAAAAAAGTAGTTAATTTAGATAATAATGTAAATAATTTAATAAATATAGTTATTCCAGGAAAAAATATTGGAGAACTTAATAAAATATTAACTGATGATGATGAAAATGTTGAAATACATATTTTTTCTAATAAAATATTATTTAAGTTTGATAATTTACTATTTCAATCTAGATTATTAAATGGAACTTTTCCTGATACTTCAAGATTAATTCCCGATGAATTTGAAATTGAGATAAAAGCTGATTTGAATGAATTTTTTAATGTAATTGATAGAGCAGCTTTATTAACATCTGAAAAAGAAAAAAATGTAATAAAACTTGAAACAAATAAAAATGAAGTAATTGTAAGTTCAAATACTCCTGAAATAGGTAAAGTAGAAGAAAAATTAATAGTTACTAAAAATAATGATAAAGAAATAAAAATATCTTTTTCTTCTAAATTTATGATGGAAGCATTAAAAACAATTAATAGTAAAGATATAAGAATATTATTAAATTCTGATATAAAACCAATTATTTTAAAAACTGACGATGATGATGGCTTAACACAATTATTATTGCCTATTAAGACATATTAAAAGAAAAAAATAAATTTTTTCTTTTTTTCTTTTAAAAATCGACAATTTTCTTAAAAAAAAGTGGTATTAATATAGTCAAATTATTATTTTTAATAATTTTAAAGGAGGGGATTTTGTGGAACAATATGAAATAAATTCTAAAACAATAGCTCTTATACCAATTGAAGAAAATA
>CANQKU010000166.1 GCA_947624535.1 uncultured Bacilli bacterium | reverse complement strand
AGATAGCTCCGTTTATGATGCTATGGTAAGAATGGCACAAGATTTTTCTTTAAGATATCCATTAATTGATGGTCATGGAAACTTTGGCTCTATTGATGGTGACGGAGCAGCTGCTTACCGTTATACAGAAGCAAGAATGTCAAAAATTTCAGAAACCATGCTAGAAGACATAGAAAAAAATACCGTTAATTTTATGCCAAACTTTGACGATCGTTTGCAAGAGCCAGTTGTATTACCAGCTAGAATACCAGCCTTGCTTGTAAATGGTTCCTCTGGAATTGCAGTAGGAATGGCAACGAATATTCCTCCACACAATTTAACAGAAGTCATCAATGGTATTATAAAAATGATTGAAGAAGACGAAGTATCTGACGAAGATTTAATGGCTATTATTAAAGGACCAGATTTTCCAACAGAAGGAATTATTTTAGGAAGAGAAGGAATAAAAGAAGCATATACAACAGGTAGAGGAAAAATAACATTACGAGCAGAAGCAGAAATTGAAGAAATGAGTGGTAATAAACAAAGAATAATCGTCAACTCTTTACCTTATCAAGTAAACAAAGCAAAATTAATTGAAACCATAGCAGGTTTTGTTCGTGAAAAAAGAATTGAAGGAATTTCTGAACTAAGAGATGAATCTGATCGTGAGCATAAAGTAAGAGTAGTCATTGAATTAAAAAGGGATGCGAATGCACAAGTAGTATTAAATTTGCTATACAAATATACACAAATGCAAATTACGTTTGGAATTATTATGCTTGCCTTAGTAAATGGAGAACCAAAAATTCTAACCTTAAGACAATGTTTACAATATTATATCGAACATAGAAAAGATGTTATTTTACGTAGAACCCAATTTGACTTAGACAAAGCATTAGCAAGAGCACACATTTTAGAAGGATTAAAAATTGCACTTGATAATATTGATGAAGTAATTGAAATTATTCGTAATTCTTATGATGATGCGAAAGAAAGATTAATGGAGCGTTTTGGCCTTTCTGATATTCAAGCACAATCTATTCTAGATATGAGGTTAAAAACCTTATCAGGTTTGCAACGTGAAAAAATAGAAGAAGAATATAAACAATTAATGGAACTAATTGCGTATTTAAAAGATGTCTTAAATAGTGAAAAATTAGTTTTCGACATTATTAAAAAAGAATTAATTGAAATTCGCGATAAATATGGTGATGAAAGAAAAACCAAAATTGCAGCAGCAGAAGGCGAATTTGAAATTGAAGACTTAATTAAAGAAGAACAATGTGCTGTTACATTAACCCACTTTGGTTATATTAAAAGAATGCCAATTGATACTTATAAGAGCCAAAGAAGAGGTGGAAAAGGTATTACTGGTATGACAACTAAAGAAGATGACTTTGTAAAACAAATCTTTACAGCATCAACGCATGATACCATTTTATTCTTTAGCAATAAAGGTAAATTATATCATTTAAGAGGCTATGAAATTCCAGAAGCAGGAAGAACAGCAAAAGGAACTGCTATTGTCAATTTACTACAATTAGATAATGGAGAAAAAATATCTGCTGTAATTCCAATTCAAAACTTTGCAGAAGGAAAATACTTATTAATGGGCACAAAGAACGGACTAATTAAGAAAACAGCACTTTCAGAATATGATTCTAGCAGAAAAACAGGATTGTTAGCTATCACTCTAAAAGATGATGACGAATTAATTGATGTAAGACTTACCGATGGAGAAGACAATGTTGTCTTAGTAACCAAAAAAGGTATGAGCATTACCTTTGAAGAAAAAGATGTACGACCTGTAGGAAGAACAGCGCAAGGTGTTATTGGAATGCGTTTAGATGAAGATGACCAAGTAATTGGAATGGAACCAATTATTGCAAACTCAAATGCAACCTTACTTGCTATTACAGAAAACGGATTCGGAAAAAGAACAGAATTAGAAGAATATCGTGTACAAAATAGAGGTGGAAGAGGAGTTATTACTTATAAAATAACACCAAAAACCGGAAATATTGTAGGAATTCGTATTGCAACTGGAGTAGAAGATGTAATGTTAATTACAGACACTGGAACTATCATTAGACTAAAAGTAGATGAAATTAGCGTACTTGGAAGATCAACACAAGGAGTTACTCTAATGAGAACAAACGATGGTGGAAAAGTAGTAAGTATTGAATTAATAAACCCAGAAGAAGAAATGCAAGAAGAATAGAAATAAGAGAGCACTTTCTAAATATAGAGAGTGCTCTTTTAATTAAAATCTAAATCAAAAATTATAATTTAATTTTTTAGCCTTTTTTTGAAAACCTTATATCGTCTCCAAAAAAATGACAAATATGGTAATGTCCAACCAAACGAGATACAATTCTTTCATCATAAGTAGCAAATAAATTATCCAAACTTAAATTAGTAGAAATAATAGTCTTTGTAGCTTTTTTACTATTTAATAAACGAGAATTTATAATATTAAATAATTCAGAAAACTTCATATTATTAATACATTCAGTTCCCAGGTCATCAATAATTAATAAATCTACATTTAATAGAGAGTCATAAATATCTTTTGAAGAATTTGCTTTTCCGAAACGATAATCCATAATTGTATCTAACATTACAGGAGCAGTTTGGTAAAGAACAGTCTTTCCTTTTTTTAATAATTCATTTGCAATGCAACTAGATAAAAAAGATTTTCCAAGTCCTGTATTTCCAGTAAATAAAAGATTCTTTTTATCAATATCATCAAATTCATCAATAAAAGTATGAGCAAGCTTATAAATAAACTCCATATTTTTTCTAGGAGAAATTTTTGAATGATATTTATCTTCATTTACTTCATTAGAATATAAATCAAACGAAAAATGCTCAAAATTCTCTTTATCTAAATTTGATAAATTTGAATTATTATATTCTAAATTAAATAATTTTTGTTTCAAGCAATGACACATAATAGTTTCATTTGAATTTATAATATAACCAGTATCGTTACAATCTTCACATTCATAATGAGGCTTTAAATAAGATTCATCTTTTCCCAGAGAAGAAAGAATTTCTTTCTTTTTGCTTTTTAAATCATTTATTTTTTGATTTAATTCATTTAATAAAGAAGTATCTTTATGAGCAAGCATTTGTTTAGAAACAGAAATAGCCTCTTTACTAATTTCATCATCAATTTTTTGCAGTTCAGGATGGACTTCATAAAGACCATTTTTTCTTTGCTCTGCATCATATAATGCACTCATTCTTTTTTTGTTATACTCTAGTAATAATTTTTTTAAATTAGAAGAATTCATAAAAACTCCTTATAAATTAAAATTTGCATAAAGGCTATCTAAATTATCGTATTTTCTTTGATTATAATTTTGATAGCCAGACTTTTTCTCTAATTCTTTAATATCTTTTTTCTTTTGTTTTAATTGTAATAAGAAATTTTGTATTTCAGCTGGTGTTTTAAATCCTCTATCATGCCAGTCAGTTAATAATTTATCTAAATAATCGAAGTTAGGATTTGTTTTTGAAGTGGTTTTCTTTAATGCAATTTCAATAACATCAAAAGGAAAATTATAATCAATAGACCATTTTTCAACATAAGCTTGTTCATATTGAGTAAGTTGTCTTGTATATCCAAGCTTTTTACAAATTGATTTATATAGAGTATTTAATTTTTCTTGTTTTTCATAATAACGATCTAAATCATCAAAAGTTTGAATATGATTTTTATGCCAAGCATCTGCTACCGCTTGAATATAATTTCTATGAAGTGCAGAACGATTGAAACAATAACGGAACAAAGCAATCATAACTTGCTCATCAAATCCATATTTTTTAAACCATAAATCAATATCACTATACCAAGAAGGAGACATGATTCCTTGGAAAAATTCATTATTAATATTTTCAATTGCTTTTGCACGATATTGATTTTGAGCAGTTTGTTTTAAAGTTTCAGCAGATAAAGAAACTTTTGGTTTATATAATTTATGAAGCTCAATCTCTTGAAGATTATTAATAATATATCCAGTATTCTTTTTAGTAATAACACCAAGGTCTTCCCAATACTTAACAGCATCTTGAATAACTTTAAAATCTAATTCTAATTTTTTTGATAAATCGTTAATTTTAATATCTTTTCCATATTTAGATAGGAAAATCATATATAAATATACTTTAATATAGTTACCATTGGTTTGAGATAAATATTCTGTAAAAAATATATCTGGTAGTTCTGTATTAGAAAATAACATAGGTATATCGTTTTGTTCTAATTTCATAGTTAATCTCCTTTCTCTAAATAGGTTGCTAAAATTATACCACGCAAAATGTAAAATTACAAGTTGAATTTTGCGGAAATTATTGGAATTATGTTACAATTTAATAGTGCTAATACCATAAATATAATAAAAAGAAATATATAGTTTTATTAATCTTTTTTATATAAATAAATTTTATGACTTTTTAAAAATGAAAATAAATAACGAAAAACATATAAAATATTTTCTTGTTGAAAGCCAAATAAAGAAATTAGTAAAACAGGAAAACAAGTAATAATAAAAACAATTATTTTTGTAAATAAATCTAGCATAAATATTTTTGTAATAAGGAAAATAATAAACCACCAAACAAAATTTAAAATAGCAGTTTGATAATCAATAAAACCTAAAAGTTTAGTTTGAAAACGATAATTTTGAGGAAAAATAAATTTCATAAAAAATAATCCTTTCTCATCTTATAAAAAATGCATACAATAATAAAAAATATTTTTAATTAAATATCTTCTAAAATAATAGAAAATTAAAAATATAAAAAAATAAATATAAAATAATAAAAATATAAAAAATTAAAATATAAATAATAATAAAATAATAAAATTAAAAAAGTAAAATTTTAATTTAATAATTTCATTTTATTTGTAAAACCACTAAAATTAGTAGAAACATCGGTTGAAATTCCACCAATTAATTCTCTAACATAAGAGTTTGCTTTAGATAGTGCATAAATACCTCCAATATATAAAAATTTTGAAAATAAATCTTGGCTATTAAATTGCAAAGAAAATATAACAAGCAATATAATACTAACAAAAGATTGTAATAATAAAAGTCCTAATAAAGTTCTAAGCCATGTTTTAAAAAACCAAGAAGTAGAATGATTAATTAAAGTTAAAAAAGCAAAAGGTGTAATTAAAATAAAAACCTTTAATAAAATATAACGTAGCGAATAAGAAAAAATTAAATTAAATAATCCTAAAGAAATAAAACTTTTCATTAAACCATCTACTGAAAAAATATTAAAAGAAGATTCTTCAATATGAATAATAGAATTTAATTCTAATAATAAATTAGAAAAAGAAATATCCATATTAAAAATATTTTTTCCAATTTCACAAATAGAAGATGAAATTAAAAAATTTATTGATAATATTTTTTCACAAATAAAATAAGAACTATTAATACAGATTCCAAAAATTAATAATTTAAAAATAAATTGAATTGGTTTTTCAATTTCCAAATATGAAAAATGAGAAAATAATAATTTAAAACAATAATAAAGTGAAAAACCAATTAAAAGTGAATTAGCAATAACCAATAAACTTTTAGAAAATGAATCTCCTAACAAATTTTCTAAGAAAGATTCGGTTAACATATTCTCATCTACAAACAATAATCTATCTAAAATATAATATAGGTTGTTATCAATAGAAGAAAACAAATTATTAAAAATCGAGTTGATTGTATCAATAATAGTTTGGGTAATATTAGATTGATAAGTTTCCAAAAAAAGCTCCTTTCTATAAAGCAAATCCTAACGGATTAAAGGGAAATACGTATTTTTTAAAAATACAAAATAAAGTATACATAAATCATAAAAAATAATCAATAGTTATATAAAGTAAATAGCTTTAAAAAAGTAAAAACGTCAACATAGTCAAAAAGTCAAATTATAAAAAGAAAAAATGTTTTAATATGACGAAACATAATATTTTTAACATATAAATAGGTTTAAATAACATTACATAAAAATAAATATATATTTACAAAAAACACATATAAGTACAAAAAGTAAAAAATTAAAAAATAAAATACAAAATTTTAAAATTAAAAATTAGAAAATTTAAATCTAAAAATCAAAAATAAAAATTAAAATATAAAAATTTAAAATATAAAAATAAAAATTAAAAAATAAAAATAAAAATTAAAATATAAAAATTAAAAATAAAAAAAAAAAATTAAAATTAAAAAACAAAAATTAAAATATAAAAATAAAAAATAAAAAAAAAAAATTAAAAATAAAAATATAAAAATTTAAAATATAAAAAATAAAAATAAAAATTAAAATTAAAAACAAAAATTAAAATATAAAAATTTAAAATATAAAAATAAAAATTAAAAAATTAAAAATAAAAAGTCAAAAAATAAATAATAAATAAAATTTGAAAATGATTTATCCAATTAAAGATTTAATAGCAGATAAAATTAAATTAATTGCCAAAATAAATCCATAAGAAAATAAACTACCATTAATTAATTTTTTTCCAGTTCTAATTTTTTCTTCATCTCCAAAACTAAATTTCCTCATAAAAGCACCAGTTGCCACAGCAACTGCAGCAGCAGGAGTAGCAAGTTTTATAAGCCATTCTTGAATTGACTCAAAAGCTTTATTTAATTTTGTTACAAGTTCTGGTTCTCCCCATGCAGCAAAGCAAGAATTTGAAAAAATAAAAATAAAATAAATACTAAATAATAAAAAAATAAAAAATTTTTTCTTCATAATAAAACCTCCTTAAAAAGATATAAAAATATAATTAAGATAAATAATAAATAAAAATTTATTTATTATGATAATTAAAATCCTTAAAATAAGGAATTAAATTTATTTTTTGTGGTGGCAATATTTTATCGCCATCAGATAAAAAAGATAAACAAGAAAATGTTTCTAAATTTTGTGTAAAAAAATTAGTGTCAAAAATATAATCCGTTTGAAAATAAGAATTAAACGATTCAGAAAGATTTGAATTCTTAGAGTGAAATTTATGATATAAATAATTGAAATTTGTTTCTTTTGCATTTTCAGAAATCGTTTTTGAAAACTTCTCTTTTTCTTCTTTTCCAATTTGTTTTTGAGCATCTTCAATTGTAAAAATATCATCACTGCGAAACCAAAGTTTATTAACTAAATTTTGTACAATTACTTTAACAGAAGATTGATTATTTAATGTATTCAATAAAGAAGTATAGCTTTGTGTAGCAACAATATTGATACATTTTGCTTCTCTACTTTGGCTAAAAAAAGATGCATCAGATAAAGTAACATATTCATGATACTCATCACTAATAAAACAAACACTTCTCTTATCTTCTAAATTTGAAGTATTAGCTAAACGATTTAATACTTCTGTTTGAAAATCTAACTTTAAATATGCAGCAATCATTTTTGCTAAATTTTTATATTCGGAGATATTTAAATTAAGAACAACAATTTTACCTTTTTCTAACACATCATGAAAACCAAAAAAATTTATTTCATTTTCAGTAGAGCAAAATACTTTTTTTACTTGATAGTCTGATAAAAATAAATTAGTAATTCGAGTTACTTCAGACTTTAAAATTGACTTTGTTCTTTCATCTAAAATAAAATATTCTTTTTCAAAAAAATTCAAAGCAGATAGTAAATGATAAACATCTTCTTCAGAAAAATAATTTTGTAAAAATAAATTTCTTAATTTTTGAATTTTTTCTTCATAATAATTAGGAACTACCACTAAATTGTGTAATTCTTCAAAAGTAACGTAACCATGATTATACAGCCTACATAATTTAATACATTCACTTAAAATTTGTTCCACTTTATCAAGCCAAAAAGATTCTGTATTATTAGGAGAAAATAATAATAAAATAGTTTTTAAGCGATTAGCTAAAATAGAAGGTTTTAAATTGGGTTTATGTAGAGGATTATATTTGACATTACCACTTAGATCTAAAATAAGTAGATCTTCTTCTCTTTGGTACAAAGTAGCATATTTTTGAACTTGCAAATAATAATTTCCTTTGACATCTAAAATAAGCATGCCTAATTTTTCTTTCGAGTTATTACTTTTATATTCCATGAGTTGCTTTGTAAAAGGGTACATAGCAGATGAAGTTTTTCCTGTTCCAATAGTTCCAGTAATTAAAATATTTTGATATAAACTTCTTGCTGGAATACGGACAAAATCATTATGAGAATTAGTACCTATCAATAAAGAAAGAGTATTTGTAGGAGCAATAGAAACTTCTTTTTCTTGCAATTTTTCTCTTTTGCAAAATATTTTTTGAGAAAGCGATAAAAATATTACAAACTCAGAAAAAAGAGAAAAAATAATAGAAGAAGTTTTTATTAAATTCCATAAAGTAGGTTGCTCTTCACAAATGTTAAAAGGATGAATAGCATAAGGAAAAATAATTGTATCTGCTAAATAAATTGGCTTAAAAATACACCAATAAAAATAAAAAACAATTAGTGTAAAAAAAGCAGAAAATAAAATACGTTTTATAAAATTCATGTTCTTTTCCAATCCTTTTGCTTTTGTGTTAATTTAAACCCTTGTAAATTTTGAAAAGCATATACTTCAAAAAAAGTATAAATAGAATAAAAAGTAATAAAAAAATGAATAATAAATAATATAAAAAATGCATTTGTTAAGTTTACAATAAGCATCACACTCCTTACAGGTGACATAATATAATATTTTTTTGAAATTGTCTATACTTTTTTTGAAAAATGTGGTAAAATGACAAAGGTTCTTAAATTACAACAAAATACGACACATAAAAAGAATCATAAAAGGTTATACAAAAAATAAAGGATAGGAGGTTATATAATGAACTTTAATAAAGATACAAAAATAGGTGAGATTTTAGAAGTTGCACCAGAAAAAGCAGAAATATTACTACAAGCAGGAATGCATTGCTTAGGTTGCCCAGCTTCACAAGAAGAAACATTAGAAGAAGCATGCGCAGTTCACGGAATAGATGTAGAAGAATTAGTAGAACAATTAAATAAATAAAATTTTTTACTATCTTTTTAATAAGATAAAACAAAAAAATTACAAAAATATAACAAAATTTTCAAAAATTCATTGACAAACGGATAAAAATATAGTAAACTAAATAAGCAGTCGCATTTATGCGACTTTACTTGGGTCATTAGCTCAGGTGGTAGA
>CANQKU010000165.1 GCA_947624535.1 uncultured Bacilli bacterium | reverse complement strand
TTTTTGTATGAGGTGGAGGGGGAGCGGTACACCCTCCACCAGGGGGACAGCTACTATGTGGCCCCCCACCAGCTCCACGGCGCTACCGCGCTGGAGGACGCTGTGATCCTGGATATCTTCACTCCTCAGCGGGAGGACTTTCTGTAAAGCTCTTTCCCTTGCCATGCGCCGCTGGGGCGCGCCGCATCTTGAAAGCGTATTCCGACAACAGGAATGGAGGGATTTCCCATGCGTGTCAAAACGATCAGGAACCGGCTGGTCAGCCTTCTCTTGGCGGGCTGTATGCTGGCCACGCTTCTGCCCGTCTCCGGCGTGCTGGCGGCGGCGAGCGAGGAAGTGGTCTTTGAGCAGGACTTTGAGAGCCTGGAGCCCGGCCAAACCGGGGCGGACAGCTCCAAGGGGACCGCGGAGGTCATAGAGGAACCACCGGGGGGCGAGAACCATGTCCTGCACATAAAGGACGAGGTGGATACCGACAACGCCAACGCCCAGTTCCGCTTTGGCGCTACCTCCGGGGAGATCACAGTGGCCTTCCGGCTGTACCTGGGGAGCACCGCCGATGTGATCTGCTTGACGCTGGGATCCCATGCCAACACCGGCACGTATAGCAACGCCAGCGCGGGCGAATTTGTGCGGCTGAAAAATAACAGCGGGAAGTTCGCGATCCGTGGGAGCACAGGGGGCTCCTACGCCAAGGCCAAGGACGAGATCGTCGCCCAGACCTGGTACGACCTGCGCGTGGTGATCAACACCGACACCGGCGTTGTGGCCGTCTACTCCGGGAGCGAGGGTGAACCCCTTGCCACCACCGAGCTGGCCAAGAAGGACGGGGACGGGGGCTGGCAGGATAATATCGACAACCTCACCTTCCTGACGGAAAAGACGGGGTCGGCGGACGTCTATGTAGATGACCTCAAGGTCACCGTCAAGACCGACGAGCCCGAGCCGACGCCCAGCGAGTCCACCGACCCCACGGAGTCCACCGACCCGATGCCCGACGCGGTCTACACCCTGGACTTTGAGGATGAGAGCGGTGTAGATATCCAGAATAAGCAGACCGCGCAGAACGACACCGACGTGCAGGTCACCACATTTGACAACAGCAAGGTCCTGGAAATCCGGGACGAGGATACATCGAAGGGCATCTCCCGGGCGATGTTCGCCCTGCCTGAGCCTGTGTCCGGCGAGGTCACCATCTCTTACAAGCTGTATGACGCCACCAACGACCTGGGGGACGCCACGTCCGCCCAGGGTCTCACCTTTGTCTGCGGCTCCCAGGCCAACACGGGCAACCCGGCCACCGCCGAGAACTACCAAATCATCCGGCTGAAGGCCAGCTCCGGGAATCTCCAGCACAGGAGCGGAGACGCCGCCAACGCCACGGTCAAGAAAGCCTATACCCAAGGGGAGTGGGCCACCGTCAAGCTGGTGCTGAACACGACGGAGAAGACCTACGCCTTCTATGTGGGTGACGCCTCGGAGGCGCTGGCTTCCGGCAGCTTGAGCTATAAAGCTGCCAGCCCCGCCGCAGACCAGCCGCTGGACAAGATCGACAACATCGGCTTTATGACCGATGGGGCGGGTATTGCTCATATGTATGTGGACGATATCACCATCACCGTCAAGACGGGCGAGCCCGAGCCCACGCCCACGCCCGAGCCCAGCCCGGAGCCCGGCGACTTGGTGGAGACGGAACAGCCCGAGGGGGCGGCCTACTTCCAGAACTTCGCCGACGAGGTGAAGCTTGAGCACACGGTGACTGCGACGGACGACACCGACGTGCAGATCACCGCGTTTGACAACAGCAAAGTCCTGGAGATCCGGGACGAGAATATAGACGGCTACTCCCGGGCGATGCTCACCCTGCCTGAGCCTGTGTCCGGCGAGGTCACCATCTCTTACAAGCTGTATGACGCCACCAACGACCTGGGGAACGACGCGTCCCAGGGCCTCACCTTCGTCTGCGGCTCCCAGGCCAATACGGACAACCCGGCCACCGCCGAGAACTACCAGATCATCCGGCTGAAGGCCAGCTCCGGGAACCTCCAGCACAGGAGCGGCGACGCCGCCAACCTCACGGCCAAGGGCGCCTATACCCAGGGGGAGTGGGCCACCGTCAAGCTGGTGCTGAACACGGAGGAGAAGACCTACGCCATCTATGTGGACGACGCCCCGGAGGCGCTGGCTACCGGCAACCTGAGCTATAAATCCGCCAGCCCCGCCGCGGGCCAGCCGATGGACAAAATCGACAACATCGGCTTTATGACCGATAAGGCGGGCATCACCCATACGTATGTGGACGATATCACCATCACCGCCAAGGAGTTGGAGCCCGAGCCCTCGGAGTCCCCCGACCCCTCGGAATCCCCGGATCCTTCGGAGTCCCCCGAGCCCTCGGAATCCCCCGAGCCCTCGGAATCCCCCGAGCCCTCGGAATCCCCCGAGCCCTCGGAGTCTCCGAACCCTTCGGAGTCCCCGGAGCCCTCGGAGTCCCCGAATCCCGACGCGGTGTACACCCAGGACTTTGAGGGGGCCGTCAGCTACGCGGACGATCCCACGCAGAGCCAGGTCATCGCGCTGGACGGCGGGAACAAGGTGCTGGAGCTGACGGACAACACCGACGACAGCACAGTCGCCAAGGCGGCATTCCAGTTCGCCCCGCAGTCCGGCCAGGTGACCATCTCGTACAGGATGTACGTGGTATCGGATCTGGACGGGGAGCCGGTGGACACGCTCCTGGATTTTTCCTGCGGCTCCAAGGAGAACGCCGGCGGGCTCGCCACCGCGAAAAAGCGGCAGATCCTCATGCTCAAGACGCTGGCGGCCAACAAGCAGCTCTCCTTCCAGGGCCGGGGGGAGGCAAAGAGCGTTAAATCGGACAACGACGCCTACGCCGTCGACGGCTGGACGGAGATCAAGCTGGTGCTGGACACCGTCGCGGGGAGCTTTGAGGTCTTCGCAAACGGCACGTCCTGCGGCACGGCGGAGCTGCTCTATACCAGCGACTCCGGCGTTACCACCCTGGACAAGATCGACAACATCAGCTTCTTTACCGAGAGCACGGGCAGGGCCCACGCCTACATCGACGACATCGTGGTCACCGCCAAGCCCAGCGAGACGGAGCCGGGGCCCAGCGAGTCCACCGGCCCCAGCGAGTCCACCGACCCCACCCCCACCCCCGGCGGGGACCCGGAGCTGGGCGAGCCCCCCGCCCCGCCCGCGGCGGAGGACGTTGTGCGCGCCCTGGACTTCGAGGGGACCGACGACCCCTTCAAGGGCAACCACGACGGCGCGGAGGTGATCGCGGACGGCGACGGTAAGGTGCTGGAGATCGCCGACAGCAGTGCCTCCGCCACCTCCAAGGCGATCTTCGACTTCGCCGCCCAGTCGGGGAAGGTGCTCATCTCCTTCAAGGTCAAGGTGCTGGACGGGGAGACCACCCTCTACATGGGCGCCGGGTCCCACGCCCTGTCCGGCAGTTGGACCAGCAGCAACGCCGGCCGGAGCCTCCGGCTGACCTTCAGCGACGCCGGCCACGTGAAGGCGGAGGACGGGGCTCAGACGGACAGCAAGACCGCCACCCGCGGCTTTACGGAGAACCAGTGGGTCCTGGTCCAGGTGGCCCTGGACACGGAGGCGGGGACCGGCTCTGTCTGGGCCGGGGATACCCCGGTGGGGACGGTGAAGCTGGGCTATCAGAACGGCACGCCCGCCGACCTGGGCCAGATCGACAACATCGCCTTCTTTACCAACACGGCCAAGACCGCCCACGCCTACATTGACGACGTGATGATCTCCGCCGAGGGTGGCGGGACCACCCCGCCTCCCGCCACCGGCGGCACGGAGTACTGGACGCCGCCCCAGCGGGACGGCGAGACGTTCACCACCACCACCGACCAGGTCATCGCCACCCTGCCCGTCAGCGGCGTGACCATGGCGGTGGGCGCGGGCACCTGGACGGTCACCGACAACAAGGATACGCCCCTCAACGGCGTGACCTACACCAAGCACATGGTCGCGGACAAAGCGCCCAAGGTGGAGCAGGGCACGGGCGAGTACTTCAAGTTCACCATCCCGGACTCCATCGAGGCCGGCGAGCTGGTGGTGTGCCTGCGGGTGAACGGCGGAGAGGGGAAGGCGCTGCACGTCCTGGAGGACGGCGTGCCCATGGCCGGCTATGAGGACCCCCAGTCCTCCACCGTCAATGTGGAGACCGCGGCGAAGCTCGCCGTTCTGGGGGGCAAGACCTACACCGTCTACGTCTCCAGCTCCATGGCCTACTTCTACGGCTTCTCCTTCCGCAAGGTGGACAAGGAGGCGGACATGGCCGCCTTCCAGGCGGAGCTGGACAAGCTGGGCTTTGACTGGATCCGGGGGGAGAACACCGACCCCAACGCGGTGGACAAGGACCTGAACCTGACGACCTTCTACACCTCCCCCAACTTCGGCGGCGCCGACGTGAACTGGACCTCCAACAGCGCGGCGGTCTCCGGCGACGGGAAGGTGAACCGCCTGGCGGAGGACACCCTGGTCACCCTGACCGCCCACATCTCGGTACAGCAGATCTCCTATCTGGCCCTGGACAAGACCTTCCAGGTCACCGTCAAGGCCCTGGCGGACGACGCCGAGGCGGTGGCCCGGGCCAAGGAGGCGCTGAGCCTGGGCGCTATCAGCGCGGTGAAGAAGGACCTGGAGCTGCCCGCCCAGGGGATGCACGGCACCACCATCACCTGGCAGAGCTCCGACCCGGACGTGGTGACGGTGGACGCGGCCAGCGGCCTGGGCGTTATCCACCCCAATGACGCTACGGCCCAGACCGTCACCCTCACCGCCACCATCCGGCGGGGCAATGTGACAGATACAAAGGAGTTTGTGGTTACTGTGGCCGCTGCGAAGATTCTGGACGTGAATTCCTGGGCTTACGCCACCGACTCGGGGGCGGCCCGCTTTGTCCCCACCGACGGCGGCAAGCTCCACTCCATCAACGTCACCAACAACAACCAGCACCTGGACACCAACGACTATCAGTTCAAGGTGGAGATCCTGGGCCCCGACGGCGCGGTGAAGGCCGCCAGCCAGGTGTGGACGGCCTCCGCCTTCTTCACCCACGGCCCCGGGGTCAGCGAGAACGTTCCCCTGGACCTGCCCATGGACAGCGGCGACACCTTCCGGGTCACCGCCTATGACGACGCAAAGACCTATGTCACCTTTACCCACGGCGCCGCCGACGATACCCTGGCCCCCGGCGCCAAGATCTACGTGATCGGCGACTCCACCGCCGCGGCCTACGACAACTCCAAGTACCCCCAGACGGGCTGGGCCCAGGTGCTGGAGGGCTTCTTCGACGGCGTGGAGGTGGTGGATCTGGCCATCCCGGGGCGCAGTTCCCTGGACTACACCACCCGGCCCCAGTTCCAGACGCTGAAGGAGAGCATCCAGCCCGGGGACTACCTCATCATCCAGTTCGGCCATAACGACTCCCACAACGCCGACAGCACCATCTACACCGACCCCAGCCTGGACCGCTTTGCCGACGGGGAGCACCCGTCCTACAAAAAGCACATGGCGCAGTATGTCACCCTGGCCTGGGACGCGGGGGCCTATCCCATCATCGCCACCTCCATCTCCCGGCGCAAGCTGGACGACGCCACCGGCGAGCTCTACGGCAACGCGGCCCGGGCGCTGGCGGAGGAGTTGAGCGTCCCCTGCGTGGACGTCCTTGCCGCTACCAACGGCTGGGTCAACCACGTGGGGCTGGAAGAGTCCATTGATATGTTCAACATCATCAAGCCGGTGGACTCCCGCTTCTACCAGGACGAGGCCTATCAGGACTCGGCCATCCGGGCGGACGGCAACAACGCCGTGGAGGCCAACTGGGACAACACCCACGTGAATATGTACGGCGCGAAGCTCATCGCCATGTTCGCCGCCGACGGCATCAAGGCCCTGGGCATCCCGGTGGGGGCCCGGCGGAGCGACGCGGTGGTCTCCACCACCCTGCCCCACTACGCCGACGCCTTTACCGTCACCGCCAGCGCGCCGCTGGTGACGCTGCCTGAGGCGCTGACGGTCACGGCGGAGGAGGGCTCCTCCCTCCAGCAGTACCCGGTGTCCGGCGCAGGCAGCCACACCCTGACCTTCACCGTCACCCCCAGCGCCGAGGATCTCGGCGGCGGCGTGAAGTTCTTCACCGGCGTGGGCTCCGCCAAGCGGGAGGTCCTGCGCCTGGAGATGGACAACGGGACCCTCCGGCTCATCCCCGCGCCGTCCCCCGCGGCGGCGGCCTACGCGCTCCGGGCTGTCGCCACGGCGGCGGAGGAGGGCGTGGTCCTGGGCACCTACACCCCTGGCCAGACCTACACCTTCAAGACGATCCTCACGCCGCGGCTGGGCGAGGACAAGCCCGCCCAGGTGGAGGTCTACCGCCTGGAGGGGCAGACCGAGACCCAGATGGGCGAGACCTGCGTTCTGGAGAGCGCCGACGTGACCGAGATCACCCGGCTGGACTTCTTTGCCGAGACCGGCGGCCAGGGGGAACTGGCCTACACCGACATCGACTTCCAGACCGAGATCATCCCTGAGCTGGAGTACGTCCCGGCCACCAGCCTGGGCGAGACGGGCGGCGGCGAAGGGCCGGACGAGCCGGATAAGCCGGATAAGCCGGACGAGCCGGATAAGCCCGGCACTCTGCCCGGCGAGCTGACGGTGACGGCGGGGACGAGCTCTGTCACCAACAAGTTCCCCGTAAACGGCTCCGGCAGTCAGATCCTGCGCTTCACCGTCACCCCCAGCGCCACTGAAGAGCTCAGCGGCGGCGTGAAGTTCTTCACCGACGGGACGGAGAAGAAGACGGAGGTCCTGCGCCTCAAGCTGGACAAGGGGACCTTCAAGCTGGCCGAGGTGGTGGACGGCACCGCCAACTACGTGAATCTGGGCAGCTACACGGCGGGGACGGCCTACGCCCTGAAGGTGGTGCTGGTCCCCCAGAGCGGGGATCAGGCGGCCTTCGTGAAGGTCTATCAGGAGACCGCCGGCGGCCAGACCCAACTGGGGGAGACCTACTCCCCGCGCACCGTCACGCTGAGCCCGATCACCCAACTGGACTTCTTCGCGGACAGCAACCGGGCCGGGACCTACACGTACACCGGCATCCAGTTCCAGGGGAACGCCACCCTCTCCCCGGAGGAGAGCGCGCCCCCCGCCGGCGGCGGCGAAGGGCCGGTAGGGCCCAGCGCGCCGGGCGACCTGCTGTGGGATCCCTCGGCCTGGACGCTGGACGAGACCGGCGCCATCCAGAACGGCGTGCTGACCGTCACGGCGGGGGAGGACTCCGGCAGCAACCGCGTCGACGTGTCCGGCGAGGGGGTCAAGACCCTGTCCTTCCAGATCACGGTGGACGTGGAGGACCTGAAGGACCTGAAGGGCGGCGTCAACTTCCGGGACGAGGCGGGGAACACGGTGCTGCGCTTCAAGCTGCAAAACGGCGGCCTGCGCCTGTCCGACCTGCGGACGGACGCCGCGGGCAAGACGATCTACAAGGAGATCGGCGGCCGTTACAGCCGCCACGATTCCTTCCATATCACCATCGAGCTCTACCCCGCCACGCAGCAGAACGCCGCCTATGTGAAGGTCTATAAGGACGGCGTGTGCATCTGCGACAGCTTCCAACTGACGGGGGAGGGCGCCTCCACCCTGGAGAACATCACCCGGCTGTACGTCTTTACCGACTCCAACACCGCCGGGACCTATACCTATCAGGATATGACCTGGCTGACCGGGGCCATGACCCCGGCCCAGACCGGCGCTATCGACTTCAAGACCGACGGCTGGAAGCTCCAGCTCCCCGTGGAGGACCCGGCTAAGGCGGGTTCGGTGCTGGAGAAGAGCCCGGCGGAGCTGGCCGCGGGCTACTCCGACGAGTACTTCTACGCCGCTATGGACGATGCCGGGGACTACGCCGTGGTGTTCCACAGCCCGGTGGAGGGCTTCAAGACCACCAACGCCAAGTACGCCCGCTCTGAGCTGCGGGAACTGCTGGACCCCAACGACAACAAGGTGAACTGGACCTGGCAGGGGACCCATATCCTGACCACGGAGGAGCGGGTGACCCACGTCCCCGCCAGCGGCGAGGTGATCACCGCCCAGATCCACGGCATCGAGCAAAACGGCGACAACGCCAACCCCCTGGTGAAGATCCGCTACGTCTATGACGCTTCCGCGGGGACCGGCAAGGTGGTGGTGGAGCTGAAGAACACCACCTCCCCCACCTCCAACGACTTCAAGTACACCTTCCCCAATGTGGCCCTGGGGCAGAAGTACCGGACGGAGATCCGGGTGGTGGACGGGGCGGCCTACGTCACCGTCAGCACCACCGACCCCGGCGGCGGCGAGCGATCCGAGACCTATTCCCACGACTTTGTGGCCGCCGACGCCTACTGGAAGGAGACCCGGTACTACTTCAAGGTGGGCAGCTACATCCAGGATAACACCGACGCCAGCGACGGCGCTTACGCCGACGTGTGGGTGTACAGCGCCTCCATCCGGCACATCAAGCCCGGATCCTTCTCCGGCGGCGGCGGGCCCAGGCCCAGCACCGACCGCTCCGACTACTCCGACGGGGGCAGCACGGTGGAGGAGACCTGGGCGGACGGGACCACCGTGATCACCCAGACCGCGTCCAACGGGGACACCCTGCGGGCGAAAAAGGACCCGGACGGCACGGTCCATGTCACCGTGCAGGCCCAGAACGGCAGCGCCGAGGTCACCGTGGCGGCGGACGGGCGGACCGAGGGCCAGGTGATCGTCTCCGAGGCGGCGGAGCGGCAGGCCCGGGTCGCCGGCACGGCGCTGACCCTGCCCGTGCCGAGGCTGACCGCCGGGGCGGACATGGACAGCGCCCCCAAGCTGTCCATCGTCAAGAGCGAGGGGCTCAAGCTGTGGGTGGAACTGCCGGTGAAGACGCCCGGGCCGGGCGTCGTCCCGGTGCTGGTCCGCGCCGACGGGACCCGGGAGATCATCCGGGCGTCCGCCCCGACCCGGACCGGCGTGATCTTCGCCATCAGCGGGAGCGCCACGGTACTGCTGGTGGACAACGCTCAGCGGTTCAACGACGTGGCCGCCGACCACTGGGCCGCGGACGCGGTGGCCTTCGTCAGCGGGCGGGAACTGCTCCAGGGCGTGGGCAACGCCAGCTTCGCCCCCGAGGGCGTCACCGACCGGGCCATGGTGGTCACCGTCCTGGCCCGCCTGGCCGGTGTGGACACCTCCGGCGGCGCCACCTGGTATGAGAAGGGGATGGCCTGGGCGGTGGCCCAGGGCGTCTCCGACGGGACCGCGCCCGAGGCCCAGATCAGCCGGGAGCAGTTCGTGACCATGCTCTACCGCGACGCCGGACAGCCCGCCGTCACGGGGCGGGGCCTGGGCGGCTTCGCCGACGGCGGAAAGGTCTCCGACTGGGCCCGCTCCGCTGTGGAGTGGGCGGTGGAGACCGGCGTGATGCAGGGGCGGACCGGCGGCGTTCTGGATCCCCAGGGCGGCGCCACCCGGGCGGAGGCCGCGGCGCTCCTGATGCGCTACGGCATGAGCGGCTTCGGCCTGGATCTGCCCACCGCCGCGCTGGAGTCCGGGCCGGAGACCCCGGAGACGGTGGTCCTGGACCAGGACTTTGAAGGGGAAAAGCTGGGCCGATCCTGGGCCGTGGGGACCAAGACGGTGGCCTTTGAGGGCGCGCAGGTGGCGGAGATCACCGATTCCGACCCCAACGAGTCCACCGCCCTCAACCTCCAGTTCGCGCCCCAGATCGGCAGGGTGACCATCTCCTTCCGGCTGTATATCCCCGCCGACGCGGCCGACTCGGCCGTGGCGCTGACCGTCGGGGACCAGGCCCACTCCGGCAAGTACAGCTCCTCCACCGCCGGGGAGTTCCTCCGGGTGAAGACCCTGGCCGACGGGCACAGGTTCCAGTTCCGGGGCGGCGACTCCACCAAGACCCCCTCGGTCAACGCCGGGAGCTACCGCCCGGGCGAGTGGGTTGAGCTGAAAGTGGTGGTGGACACCGACACCCAGACCTTCAGCGTCTACGCCGACGGGGAGCTGCTGGGCGAGAACCAGCCGGTGAGCAACAAGGGCGGCGCGCCCCTGAACAGCATCGACAACATCACCTTTATGACCGAGAAGGCGGGCCTGGCCCACGCCTACGTGGACGACGTGAAGGTGACCAGACAGCCCAGGAACTTCTCCCTCTGGGATGAGAGCCTGGACGGCTATCGGACCATAACGGGCGCCGCGGGCTCCGGGCTTTTGAGCAAGCCCGCCCAGTGGCAACTGAAGCAGGGCCAGATCGCCGACGGCGCTCTGACCGTCACGGCGGGGGAGGACTCCGCCTCCAATCGGATCGCCGTCTCTGGCGGCGGGAACCAGGAGCTGGCCTTCACCGTGACCCCCGGCGCCCAAGGGGACGTCAAGGGCGGCGTTCGGTTTATGAAGAGCGGCCAGGAGATCCTGCGCTTCAAGCTGGACAGCGGGAAGTTCAAGATCACCGACATGCGGACCGACGAGGCCGGCAAGACGACTTATCAGAACCTGGGGTCCTACGAGGCGGACGCGGCCTGCGACATCCAGATCCTCCTCCTCCCCGAGGCGGCGCTGGCCCGGGTCTACGCCGACGGGCGGCAGCTTGGGAGCGACTACGCCCTGCGCCCGGAGGCCGCCGCGGCGGTGAAGGGCGTCGACCAGCTGAACTTCTTCACCGACAAGAACTGCTCCGGCACCCTCACCTACCGCGACCTGGCCTACCAGACCGGGGTGGACGCTCCGGCGGAACAGGCCCCGGCGGAGAGCACGCCCCCCTCCGGCGACACCCCGGCGGGGACCGGCTGTATCGACTTCCTGGGCGACGGCTGGAAGATCCAGCTCCCCGTGGAGGATCCGTCCAAGGCGGGCTCGGTGCTGGAGAAGAGCCCCCAGGAGCTGGCCAGCGGCTACACCGACCAGTTCATCTACGCCGCCCGGGATGAAAACGGCGCGGCCGCCGTGGTGTTCCACAGCCCGGTGGAGGGTTATAAGACGGGGAACACCAGCTACGCCCGCTCTGAGCTGCGGGAGCTGCTGGACCCCAACGACAGCAAGGTGAACTGGACCTGGCAGGGGACCCACGTTCTGACCACCGAGGAGCGGGTGACCCACGTCCCCGCCAGCGGCGAGGTGATCACCTCCCAGATCCACGGCATCGAGCAAAACGGCGACAACGCCAACCCCCTGGTGAAGGTCCGCTACGTCTATGAGGCCTCCGCGGGGACCGGCAAGGTGGTGGTGGAACTGAAGAACACCACCTCCCCCACCTCTTACGACTTCAAGTACACCTTCCCGGGCGTGGCCCTGGGCCAGAAGTATCGGACGGAGATCCGGGTGGTGGACGGGGTGGCCTACGTCACCATCAGCACCACCGACCCCGGCGGCGGCGAGCGATCCGAGACCTACTATCACGACTTTGTGGCCGCCGACCCGTACTGGAAGGAGACCTGGTACTACTTCAAGGTGGGCAACTACATCCAGGATAACGAGGACAAGAGCGACGGCGCCTACGCCGACGTGTGGGTGTACAGCGCCGCGGTGGACCACAGCGACGCGGTGGAGAAGATCCCCGTCTCCGGCCTTGCCATCGACCAGTCCGGCGTGGCCATCCGCTCCGGGGAGCGCACCGGCCTCACCGTGACGGCGGCCCCGGTCCAGGCGTATGACAAGTCGGTGATTTGGTCCGTCAGCGCCGGTGCGGACGTGGCGGTGGTGGACCGGGACGGCTACGTGACCGGCCTCAAGGAAGGCGTGGCCACCGTCACCGCCACCAGCGTCAGCAACCCGGCGGTCAGCGCCAGTTGCTCCGTCACCGTGCGGGACGACGCGGAGGTGGAGGTCCGGCCCATCTTTGCCGCCGACTTTGAGGCGGACGGGGCGAAGACCGACCCCAGCGCCTACGGCGGCGCGGATTGCGCCGTGAACTGGGACGCTCCCGCGGGGACTGCGGTGGCGGTGGAGCGGGAAGCGGGCAATGGCGCGGTGACCCTGCGGGACGACACCGACAGCGCCCCCGCCAAGCTCTCCTTCGTCTTCGCGCCCCAGACCCAGACCACCACCATCGCCTTCCGGCTCCGGGTGAACGCCCTGGGGACCCACGGCGCGGGCAGCGCGGACTGCGGCCGGATGTACGCCGTGGCCGCCGGCTCGGACAGCTGGTACACCAACGACAACGAGCTGTTCCGCATCCGCAACACCGCCAAGGGGACGCCGGGCAGCTTCTCCGGCCTCACCTACGTGCTCACCGACCACTATGACGAGATCGTCAACAACGCCGACAAGGTGGTGGGCGGCTACGGCGACTGGGTGGACGTGGTCTACGTGGTCACCCCCAACAACGGCACCGCCAAGGCCAACACCACGGACGTCTACATGAACGGCTATCCCGTGGCGCTGGGGGCGGCCAACCGCAACAGCGTGGACTACGTGAACCGGCTGGACATCCAGACCGGCACCGGCGACCAGCTCAGCGTCAGCGTGGACGACGTGAAGATCTACACCGGCATCGTTCTCCCGGAGAGCGCCGCGCTGGTCCGGCCCACCTCCATCGTCCTGACCCGCGTCCCGTCGGTGATGGCGGTGTCCGACTCCGCCCAGGCGGTGGTGGAGACGGCCCCGGCGGGGAGCTATGAGCGGGTGAACTGGTCCGTAACGTCGGGCGACGCCATCGCCGTCAGCGAGGACGGGTATGTGACGGCGGCGCGGCCGGGCACGGCGGTCCTGCGGGCGGAGAGCGCCCTGGACAGCGGCGTGTTCGCCCAGCAGACGGTCACCGTCCAGTCCCAGGTGGTCCGGCCGCAGAGCATCTCGGCCCCCGCCACCCTCCACGTGGCCCCCGGCGCCGCCCAGCGGCTCCAGGTCACCGTGGCGCCGGAGAATGCCACGGAGAAGGGCGTGAAGTACGAGGTGATCTCCGGGGGCGACGTGGCCTCGGTGAACGGGGCGGGCGTGGTCACCGGCAA
This sequence comes from uncultured Bacilli bacterium, assembly GCA_947624535.1. GTDB lineage: Bacteria > Bacillota_I > Bacilli_A > RF39 > UBA660 > UMGS995. The sequence goes on along the minus strand of CANQKU010000165.1, from coordinate 392 downwards.
GGCGGTGGGCTCCGCCACCGTCCGGGTCACCAGCCTGAGCGACCCCGAGGTCTACGCCAACGTGGCCGTCTCGGTGACTGAGACGCTGACGCCGGGCGAGCTCATCTACCAAGACGACTTCGCCGCCGACTCCCTGGACAGCGCCCGCTGGACCACCGCGCTGGCCAAGGACAACACCTTCGTGGAGCTGGCGGACGGCGCGATGACCTTTATCGACGCCAACACCGCGGCCAACCCCAAGGTGACCCTGAACTTTGCCCCCGCCTCCGGCCAGGTGTCCATCCAGTTCCGGATCAAGGTGGACGGCCAGGTCACCCTCCAGGGGAGGAGCACCAAGTCCACCGGGCACAGGAACCTGCGGATCGCCTTCGGCGCGGGCAACATCACCGCCA